>JAPPBK010000213.1 GCA_026705105.1 Chloroflexota bacterium
CGGCTGGTCGTCCGCGTAGCCGGTCAGGTGCGGCAGGCCCGACATCTGCTCGGTCGTGTTGGCGAAGGCGGTGTAGTGCGACCACGATCCGGTCAGTCCGAAGCCCGGCATCGAGATCATGATCAGCTCGGGATTGATCTCCCGCAGCTCCTCGTAGCTCAGACCGAAGTTGCCCATTACCCGGGGCGTGTAGTTCTCGACCAGGATGTCGGCATCGCGAACCATCTCCCGCACCGCATCGGCGCCGCGCTGGTCGTTCAGATTCAGCGTGATCCCGTGCTTGTTGCGGTTGACCCAGTTGAACTGCGGCGCCCATTCCCACCAGAAGTCGTCCGTCGATCCGCCGGCACGCCAGCCGTCGATCCGCTGCACGGACTCGATCTTGATCACGTCCGCGCCGGCGTCGGCGAAGACCAGCGAGGTCATCGGGCCGGACATGAACATCGAGAGGTCGATCACGCGGAGGCCTTCGAGCGGGCGGGCGGGGATCCCCCCTCTGCCTTCGGCATCTCCCCCCGCGGAGCGGGGGGAGAGGGGAAGTGGATCGGCATCTCCCCACGCTGAGCGGGGGGAGAGGGGAGGCGGGGCCGCATCGCCTTCTGCAGAGCGGGGGGAGAGGGAGGCGGAGCGAACTTCCTCCGTGTGCTCGCCCAGCAGCGGCGGGCGCGTCCCTATCGGCCGTTCGTCGCCGAACATCCAGGGCACGCCGGGCATTCGCACGCGGCCGGCGCGGGGATGCTCGAACTCGAAGATGAACTCGCGCTCCCGATGCGGCAGCAGATTGAGCGCGTCGGCCATGTCGGGAATCAGGCCGAAGGGAATGCGCCAGGTCTGGGCGTCGTGGAAGATGTCCTCCGATGTGCGCGAGCGAGTCTGCTCGGCCAGTTGACCGGCGATTTCGCGCGAGTTCGCCATCCGCGACCAACCGTCGGCAAACAGCGGGTCGTCGATCAGTTCGTGGCGGCCGAAGAACTGGCACATCATCTCCCATTGCGCCTGGGTCAGGACGTTTGCCCCGACATGGCCGTCGGCCGTGGGAAGGATGAAGGACGGTGACGGGCCGATGTCGGCGCTGCGTGTGCCGACGACGCCGGTGTAGTCGTACCGCTGCACGGGAAGCAGCGCGGCGTTGACCGCCGTCTCCATCGCGGAGACATCGACATGGTCCCCGCGGCCGTGCTCGCGCGCCGCACGAACGGCGATCAGCGCAGCCACCGCGGCGTAGGCGCCGGTCAGCGTCTCGGTCACGCTGGCACCGAGTTGAATCGGCTCGCGCTCGGGTCGCCCGCAGAGATGTGTGAATCCTCCCAGCGCGCCCGCGATCAGGTGATTCCATTGCCATTCGGCGTAGGGACCATCGGAGCCGAATCCGGTCACCGTGACCAGCACGACTTCGGGATTCCGTTGACGCAGGTGCTCGTATCCGAGCTCTCGGGCGGCGAGCGCCGGCTCGGTCTCGTGGGAGATGACCACGTCGGCCCCGGCGAGCAACCGCGCCCGCAACTCCCGGTCAGCGGGTTTCGACGGGTCGACCACGGCGCCGCGCTTGGAGGTGTTGGCGTAGATGAAGGAGGCGGACGCCTCGATGTCCTCCGCTCCCGCGAACGGTCCCCGGCGGCGGGCGGAATCGCCCTCGGGCGGCTCGAGCTTGATCACGTCCGCGCCGAGATCGCCCAGCAGTTTCGCCGCATACGGCGCGGCGAGACCTTCGGAGATGTCGAGGACGCGCAGTCCGTCGAGCGCAGTGATCACAGTCCCTGCTCCCGTCCTGCGGGCAGAGTAGTCGCCGACGCAACAGGCGGTTAGCGCTGCTCGCGAAGCGCTCGCTGCTGCTCAATCGTGATGTTGGTGGCGCGGCGGTACTCAGCCGACTTGTAGTGCGCCTCCAACTGCGTTCGCAAGTCAGCCTCATCGGAAGAGGTGAACGAGACATCCGTCACGTCGCAGTGGACGGTCACGGACGCCGCATCGGCTCCGGCGTCGCGAAACGCGTCCCGCGCCGTACGGCGCGCCAGTTGTTCGTGCAGTCGATTCTTGAATCCCGCCATGACCCGACCTTCGCAGTGTCCGACCTAGACTCAGCCCAGCGTAGATGAGTGTTTGGAGTCGAGCATGGTCTGGGAACCCGAGGTGGAGGAACTGCGGCGGCGGATCGCGTTGTCGAGTCGCGGCGGCACGCCCGACCGGATCGAGCGGCAGCATCGGCTCGGCCGGCTGACCGTGCGCGAGCGCATCCAGGAGTTGCTCGACGACGGCTCCTTCCACGAGGTCGGCGCGCTGGCCGGTTTGGGCGAGTACGAAGACGGCGAGTTGGTCGACTTCTCGCCCGCCTCCTACGTGATGGGCATTGGCAAGATCGACGGTCGGTCGGTCGCAGTCGGCGGCGAGGACTTCACGATCCAGGGCGGCTCGGCGCTATACCCGATGCAGCGTTCGAAGGGCGGGCTGGGCGGATTCTGCGAGGAACTGGCGCTCGAGTACCGGATACCGCTGATTCTGCTGATCGACGGCGCGGGCGCAAACGTCGGCGCGACCAAGAAGATGGGCACGACCTACCTGCCCAACGGCGCAGGTACCGGACGCTCGTTCGTCACTTCAATCGAGGCGATGCAGAATGTGCCGGTGCTTGGCGCGGTACTGGGCGCGATTGCCGGCGGTCCGTCGGGTCGGGCGATGATGGTGCACTGGAGCGTGATGACCAAGGGCCGCTCGGCGATGTTCGCCGCCGGGCCACCGGTGGTGAAGCGCGGCATCGGTCACGAAGTCACCAACGAGTCGTTGGGCGGCTCGCAGGTCCACGTCCACACGTCGGGCTGCATCGACAACGAGGCCGAGGACGAGCAGGACGCCTTCCGCCAGATCCGGACGATGCTCTCCTACCTGCCGGACAACGTGAATGAACTGCCTCCGTCTGCGCCAATAGTCGATCCGCCCGAGGGCGCGGGCGAGGCGCTGATCGACCTCGTCCCCCGCAACACGCGCCGCCCGTACTCGATGCACAAACTGATCTGTTCGGTCGTCGACGGTGGCGACTTCTTCGAGGTCAAGCCGCACTGGGGCACCGCCGTGATCACCGGGTTCGCCCGCGTGGACGGCCTGCCGATCGGCATCGTCGCAAACAATCCGCGCAAGAACGGCGGCGCATTGGATCGCGATGGGTCGGATAAGCAGACGCACTTCCTCGAGCTGTGCAACTACTTCCACATTCCGATCGTCTACCTGGTTGATGTACCCGGTTTCATGATCGGCGAACAGGCCGAGCGCGAAGGCACGCTACGGGCGGGTATGCGCGCCATGTGGGTTGGCCTGCAGGCGACGGTGCCGCAGCTCACGATTGTGATCCGCAAGTGCTACGGCATGGCCGGCATGGCGACCGGCAACCCGACACGGCTCAACTACCGGTTGGGCTGGCCCTCGGGGGAGTGGGGATCGATCCCGATCGAGGGCGGAGTCGATGCAGCCTACAGGCGGGAGATTGCCGAGGCGGACGATCCGCAGGCGAAACGCGAAGAGATTGAAGCCGAGCTACGCCAGCTTCGCAGCGTCTTCCGCACGGCGGAAACGTTCGGGATCGAGGAGATCATCGACCCGCGCGAGACGCGCCGCTATCTGCAGGAGTTCGTTGAGCGCGCCTACAAGGTGCTGCCCCACGAGCTGGAAGGCAAACCGCTCTACGGCGTGCGGCCCTAAGCGCCGGCCGCGCGCGCGATCAGGACGGCAACTCCCGCG
>JAPPBK010000253.1 GCA_026705105.1 Chloroflexota bacterium
TCCACACCGGCGGCATCGCCGGCGTCTCCGACATCACCTCCGGTCTGCCCCGCGTGGTCGAGCTGTTCGAGGCTCGCTCGCCCAAGGGCCAGGCACTGATCGCGGAGATCGACGGCCGCGTCGAAGTGCTCACCGACGGTGAGCTGCGCCGTCTGCGGCTGACCGCCGAGGAAGTGCACCGCGACGAGTACCAACTCCCGCTCAAGACCCGCGTCCTGGTCAAGGACGGCGAGGAGGTCGAAGCCGGACATCTGCTCGCCCGCAAGCCGCAATCGGGCGAGGAAGACGAGGATCCCGAGTCGCGCCAGATCCGCGCGCGGGTCGGCGGCCGCGTTACCCGCCGCCGCGGTTCGCGCCTGCTCACCATCTCCTATGAGACCAGCGACACGCGCGAGTATGAACTGCCCGCGACCGCACGCCTGCGCGTCGCCGACGGCGACGAGGTCGAGGCCGGACAACCCCTGACCGAGGGTCCGCTCGACCCGCAGGACATGCTGCGCATCCTCGGCGAGGGCGCCGTCCACCGCTACCTCGTCACCGAGGTCCAGGACGTCTACCGCTCCCAGGGCGTCGACATCCACGACAAGCACATCGAGGTGATCGTCCGCCAGATGCTGCGCAAGGTCGAAATCGACGATCCGGGCGACTCCGAGGAGTGGCTCGCCGGCGACTTCATCGACCGGCACAAGTACGAGCAGCTCAACCGCCTGCTGGCGGCCGAGGGCAAGCAGCAGGCGACCGCCAAGTCGCTCCTGCTCGGCGTCACCAAGGCCTCGCTGCAGCAGGACAGCTGGCTGGCCGCCGCCTCCTTCCAGGAGACGACCCGCGTGCTCACTGAGGCCGCAATCAACGGCCAGGTTGACCAGCTCACCGGGCTCAAGGAAAACGTGATCATCGGCAAGATGATCCCCGCCCGAGCCAAGATCGAGCTGCCCCCGCTGCCCGCGCCCGAGCCGCTGCCGCTCGCGGCCGGCCTGCCCGGCGCAAGTCCCTCCGGCGTCTACGACGGCGACGAGGACGAGCTGGGCGAACTCGGCTTCGGCTACGAAGACGAGGAAGAGATGGACGCCGTCGGCGTCTCGGCCAGCGGCTTCGACGAGGAGGGCGGTTACATCGCCGTCCCCGACGAGTAGGCCGCGATCGCCATCCCGCTGCCCCCCTCTGCCTTCGGCATCTCCTCCCGCTTGCGGGGGGAGATGGGGGGTGGAGCATCTGCAGGGAACCGAACATCCATGACCTCCGTCAGCGACTACCGCCTCTACCCCGCTATCCAGGCCCAACCCTCGGAGTGCGCCAAGCTGCTGAGCAGCGCCCAGCCGTTCGATCGCGCGGCGCAGACGCTCGCAGCGGCAACCCGAGTCTGGACCGTCGGCATCGGCACCTCCTTCAACGCCGCCAATGCCGCCGCCTGGATGCTGCGCGCCGCCGGGCTCGAAGCGCGACCGCTGACCAGCTTCGAGTTCGCCGCCTGGCCGGCCGCCTCCGACGGCGACGCCGTCCTGCTTTTCGCTCACACCGGCCGCAAGACCTGGAGCGGCAACTCGCTGGCGCTCTGCATCGAGCGCGGCATCCCGGTCGTCCTGGTCACCAAGATCGAGACCGGCTTCGACCTCGAGTCCTTCCCAGACCACGTCACCGTTCTGCACACCACGACCCAGGACCCATCCTCGATGTACACCGTCTCGCATACCACGGCGATGACGGTGGCGGCGAAGATCGCCGACCTCGTCTCTCCCGGCGCCATCGGCGATACCGCCGCGATCCCCTCCGCATTGGCGTCGGCGCTCGAGCTTGAGGACGAGATCGCGGAGCTGGCCGCCGATTGGTCGGATGGGGCGCTGATCGCGCTGGGCGCGGGCCCGATGCTGGCCGCGGCCGAGGAGTCGCACATCAAGATCGCCGAGGCCTCGCGCCGTCAGATCCGACATCAGGAACCGGAGTCATTCCTCCACGGACCGGCCATCCAACTGCTCGAATCCAACAGAATCCTGAGTTTCGTCGCCAATGACGAATCGGCGGAGCGTTCCCGCGCCATCACCCAGCTGACGATGGACATGGGCTGCTCGGCCGCCTGGGTCGCGCCCCGCAGTGTGCCCGCGCCGGAGTCCGCCCGCCATCTCGCCCTTGCCGAGCTCTCTCCCGTACTGCTCGGCATCCCCGCCGTCGTCCCCGCCCAGCTGCTCGCCGCTCACCTCGCCGCCAACGACGACGTCAACGCCGACGACTTCCGCACCGACGTCCCCGAGTTCCGCGCCGCCCTGTCCAAGCTCTCGCTCTAGGCATCGACCCAGTCCCCGCTTCACGCGGGGACCCGCTCGGCCCGGCCGCTAACCCAACGCCCCGATCCGCGATTCCAGATCGGCCTGCTGCCGCTGCAGATCGGCGGCCAACTCCTCCGCCTGCTTGACTACTTCCGCCGGCGCCTTGGAGCGGAAGCCCTCGTTGGCCAGCTTCGCCTCCGCGCCTCGCAAGCGCTTGACGATACCCTCCAGGTCCTTGCTCAGCCGGGCCCGCTCCTGCTCCAGGTCGACCAGGCCGCCAAGCGGCAGGATCACCTCGGACGCAGGCAACACCGCCGATGCGATCTGCTCGGTTGGGGCCTCGCCGCGCTCGGAAACGATGGCCAGCGGTCGCGCCCGCGAGAGCACCCCAACGATCGGCGCAGACGCACTCACGGCCTGCGCCACGTCATCCTGCGGCAGCACGTACGCCTCGGCCCACTGTCCGGCTTGCACTCGGTAGTCGGCGCGCACCTGGCGGATGGCCGTGACGATTTCCTGTACCGCGCCGAAGGCCGCCTCGGCCTCTACATCTCGTGTACGATCCCCCGGCTGCGGATACCGAGCGCCGATCAGCGCCGTGGTCGATTCGTCTGGCAGGTGCGGACGCAGCTGTTGCCAGATCGCCTCGGTCACGAACGGCATCCACGGATGCAGCAGGCGCAGACCGCCGTCGAGCACTTCCGTCAGCACTTTGAGCGGCGACGTGTCCCTGTTGCGCAACCGCACCTTGCTCGCCTCGACGTACCAGTCGAAGAACTCACCCCAGAGGAAGTCCTGGATCTGCCGCCCCGCCTCGCCGAGCTGGAACTGCCGCAGCAGTTCGTCCACCGAGTCCGTCACCGCCTGCAGCCGCGACAGAATCCAGCGATCCTCGAGCCGGCTGCCCCCCTCTGCCTTCGGCATCTCCCCCTGCGGAGCGGGGGGAGAGGACATTTCGGCGTTGGCGATCTCACCGAGCACAAACCTCGCCCCGTTCCAGAGCTTGTTCGCGAAGTTTCGGGAGCCTTCGAGCCGCTCGTCGGTCAGGCGCATGTCGTTGCCGGGCGTCGAGCCGGTGGCGAGCGTGAAGCGCAGGGCGTCCATGCCGTACTGGTCGGCCTTCTCCAGCGGGTCAACCACGTTGTCCAGCGACTTCGACATCTTCCGACCCTGCGCGTCGCGGACCAGCCCGTGCAGGTAAACCGTATGGAACGGCGGCTCGCCCATGTTGTAGCAACCCATCATGATCATCCGCGCCACCCAGAAGAAGAGGATGTCGTAGCCCGTCTCCATCACTGAGGAGGGGTAGAAGCGCGACAGATCGTCGGTGGTTTCCGGCCAACCCAGCGTCGAGTGCGTCCACAGGCCCGACGAGAACCAGGTATCGAGCACATCCGGGTCCTGCACGAGATCCGCGTCGTCGCACCACGGGCAATCGGTCGGATCCGTCATCTCGAC
>JAPPBK010000188.1 GCA_026705105.1 Chloroflexota bacterium
TGCCCCCCTCTGCCCCCCGCCTTCGCGGGGGCAGGCTTTCGGCATCTCCCCCCGCGGAGCGGGGGGAGAGGGGATGCGGGGGATCGCGCTATGTGGAGTCGGTCTCGAACAGGGTTCCCTGGTCGCTGGTTGAGCGTTGGGGCGTCAGGCCGAGGTGGGTCCAGGCGGCGGGCATGGCGATTCGGCCTCGGGGGGTGCGGGCGAGGAAACCGAGCTGGATCAGATATGGCTCGTAGACGTCCATGACGGTGTCGGCGTCCTCGGCGATGGCGGCGGCGAGCGTGTCGAGGCCGACCGGGCCGCCGTTGAATCCCTCGATCAGCGCGCGAAGCAGGTTGCGATCGTGTTCGTCGAGTCCGAGTTCGTCGACGCGCAGACCGCGTAGCGCTTCGTCCGCGACCTGGGTGGTGATCACCCCGTCGGCGCGGACCTCGGCGAAGTCGCGCACGCGGCGCAGCAGACGGTTGGCGACCCTCGGCGTGCCGCGGGCCCGCTCGGCCAGCGTGCGGGCGCCGGCGGGTTGGAGCTCGACCTCGAGCGCGGCAGCGGAGCGAACGATGACCTGTTCGAGCTCGTCGGTGCTGTAGAAGTCGAGCCGCTGGACCATGCCGAATCGGTCGCGCAGCGGCGGAGAGATCATCGCGTAGCGAGTGGTCGCGCCGATCAAGGTGAATGGCTTGACCGAGAGCTGGACGCTGCGCGCGGCTGGGCCGCTGCCGATCATCATGAAGAGCTGGAAGTCCTCCATCGCCGAGTAGAGCACTTCTTCCGCCGAGCGCGGGACGCGGTGGATCTCGTCGATGAAGAGCACGTCGTGCGTCTGCATCGTGGTCAGGATGGCGGCGATGTCGCCGGCGCGCTGGATTGCGGGACCGCTGGTCGGTCGCAGGTTGACGCCGAGTTCGCGGGCGACGATTCGGGCGAGCGTGGTTTTGCCCAGACCCGGAGGTCCGTAGAGCAGCAGATGGTCGAGCGCCTCGTCGCGTTGTCGGGCAGCGTCGACGGCGATGCGGACCGACTCGTGCACCGTCTCCTGGCCGACGAAGTCCTCGAGCCGCGACGGACGCAGGGCGCGATCCTGGATGTCGGGTTCGGACTCCGCACCGTCGATCAGGCGGCCGACGGCGGCGCCCTCGTCACCGGTTGCGCCCGTGTCCTCGCCCGGAGTGGTCATGTCATGCGCCGCAAGAAGGCGTTGCGGCTGGCGACGGCCAGCGGGTGCAGGGGTTGGCCGCTGTTGAGCTGAGCCGAGAGACGCCGCTCGAGGAAGAGCGCTGCGGCGGCGTACAGGTCCTGCTCGGCGGCGGCGGCGACGGCGGCGAGACCCGGATCGCGCTGAACTTTCTTCGGGTCGATCTTGTCGGCGAGGAAGACAGCCAGGGCTTCGGGGGAGTACTCGGGATGCGCGGTCGTGTGGTAGGCGATGGCATCGAGGATGACGTCGTGATCCACGTTGAGCACCTCACGCGAGTAGGCGGTCGCGAGCGGACCGTGGAGGATGATCGGCGCGTCCTCCTCGTCTCGAGTGATGGGCACGCGGTAGTGGCGCGACAGCGCGAGCAGCTCGGTGTCGCTGCAGTGTCGAAAGAGGTCGTGCCCAACGGCAGCAGCGGCGCAGATCTCGCGGTCGAGTTCGTGGACCGCGGCGAGCCGCAGCGCCCCCCGTTCAACCCGTTTCACGTGGCGCTGCAGCTTGGCGGGACGCTCGGTCATCTCGACCGCAAACCGCTCACGGATCGCCTGCGGGTCGCTGAGCTGTGTCGTCATGCGCGTTATCTGCGACTCTTCTCTTCGTCGGGACGCTCAAGCTCCACGCCGACGAAGTCGGAAACGGCCCGTGCCAGATCAAGCGCCTCCTGATGCGTCGGAAAGCGGCCGATGCGCATCGTGTTGCCATCTGCGAAGGCAAGATGCGCGCTGTGCGATCCGCCGAACTGGAGCAACAGCGGCCGAGCCCGCTTCTCCGTCATCGTGATCGATTCGACGTCATAGAGGTCGAAGTCCCAGTCTCGATTCACCATCCAGAGGATCGACTGATGCACACGCGCGATGTCGTCGGAAAGGTTGAAGTCAATCTCAAGCACATCGCCGCCGACGACGCCGAGAATGGCCCAGAGAATGCCGCCGCCGAAGTATCCGGCGGCGAGTCCGATCAAGGCTGCGCCGAGCCAGTCGTCACCACCAAATGCCGCCGTGGCGATCAGTGCGCAGATGATCGCCGGGATCGCTCCGTACGCCCAGTTCGGCAACGGTGACCAGAACGTGCGCAGACGCAACGTATCCTGATCGGGGTAGGAGAGCCGAACGATGGAGGAACGAGTCTTCGGCTGGGTTGGCTCGTGCGCCTCTGCGGGTCGGCGTCGTCGTCTACGTGCCATGTTGAGAGGCTATCCGATGAGTCGGATGCTCGCCGTCGGGTTGGCGCTGGCTGCGTGGACGGTCACGCTTGCGCCCGCCCTGGCGGACTCGCACAGCCGCTACTCCGCGCCGCTCTGGACGTGGATTGCGGCGATCATCGTGGCGATCGCACTGAGCCTGGCGGGACTGTTGATCGGCTGGTGGTTCCTGCGCAAGAAGTCGCGACTGGAGTCGTTCGAGTAATCGGACGCGTGTGCCTGAACCTGGCGAGCCCTTCTCCCCCCGCCCTGCGGGGGGAGATGCCGAAGGCAGAGGGGGGCGCCCCTAGATGCCGAGGAGTTCGGCGACCTTCTCGCGGTGGTGGTCGGCGTCGCCCCACATCAGCTCGGCCATCTTCTGGCGGCGGAAGTAGAGCTGGATGATGTATTCCTTGGTGAAGCCGATCCCGCCGTGGATCTGCTGGCCGTGGGCAACGACGCGGCGAGTCGCGTCGGAGCACCAGGCCTTGGCCATGGCGACCTGTAGGTCGGCGTCGTCCTCGCCCTCGGTGACGGCCCAGGCGGCGCGGTACATGATGAACCGCGAGCCGTCGACGTCCGTGATCATGTCGGCGGCCTTGTGCTGGATCGCCTGGAAGGAACCGATCGGGCGACCGAACTGGATGCGCTCCTTGGCGTAGTCGACCGAGATCTCGAAGTCGCGCTGTGCCAGTCCGACCATGTAGGCGCAGTAGGCGACCGTGTAGTAACGCTTGGCGATTTCGATGATCGGCCAGGCGCCGCCCTCGGGACCGAGCAGCGCGTCGGCGCCGACGCGGACGTTGTTCAGCGTGACCTCGCACTGCTTGTCGGCGGCGATCGTCTGCAGGACGGTGGTCGAAAGGCCTTCGGCGTTGCCGGGCACGAGGAACATCGAGACGCCCTCGTCGCCCTCCGATCCCGCGGCGCGGGCGACGACGACGATCGTGTCGCTGACGTGCGCGTCGGGAATGAACAGCTTGGTGCCGTTGAGCACGTAGCCGTCGCCGTCCGGGGCGCAGGTGGCCTCGACGCCTGAGCTGTCGAAGCGGGCCGACGGCTCGGTCAGCGCGAGGGTCATCACGTGCTGTCCGGCGGCGACGGCGGTGCAGTACTGCTGCTTCTGCGCGTCCGTGCCGACGGCCTCGACCAGGCCGGAGCTGAGCACGGTGTTGATGAACGGTCCGGGAACGAGCGCGCGGCCGAACTCCTCCAGCAGCACGCAAAGGTCGAGGAAGTTGAGCCCGGCCCCGCCGAGTTCCTCGGCGGTAATCAGTCCCATCCAACCCTGGTTGGCCATGCCGTTCCAGAGGTCGTCGGTGTAGCCGCGCT
>JAPPBK010000428.1 GCA_026705105.1 Chloroflexota bacterium
CTTCGGGGGGCCGTTGCGCAGCCGCAACTTCTTCGAGCAGATGAAGGGCCGCGGCGTGCGGGTGATCGACGAGAACGACCTGCGGGCGGTCACGCCCGACGCCAAGGTGAAGGACCGCTTCGTGATCGTGGACGCGGTCGGCGTGACCGACGTTGGCCTGCACGACACCGTGCCGCTGGAGCGCAATCCCAGCGTGGGCTTCGACCGGCTGTTGAACCAGGTCGGGCTTGGTTCGACGGATGCAGATGTGGTGTCGTCGGTGGCGTCACGCCTGGCCCGCCTGAACCGCCGCATCACCGCTGAGGACCGGGCCGAGGTGGAGGACGTGGCGGGGATCGGGCTGGGCGACCTGGTCCGCCAGATGACCGACGCCTTGAATCCCGACTACCAGCACGCCGCCGCCGCAGCCGAGGCCGGAACAGAAGACCCAAGTCCCGAACAGGTTGCCGCGGCGACCAAGCGCTTGATCGAGGAGGCCGTGCAGCCGATTGCGGGCAACGCTGCATTACGGCAGAAGCTGATCGACGTCCGCCGCAGCTACGAGCAGGTAATGGACACCGCAACCAAGGACAAGGTGATCTCCGGTGAGTTCTCCCGCGAGGCCGCCGACCGGGCCCGGGTACAGACCCAGTCGTTCCGCCAATTCATCGAGGACAACAAGAACGAGATTATGGCTCTGCAGGTGCTCTACAGCCAGCCCTACGGCGGCGGGCTCACCTACGCCGACATCAAGGAGCTGGCCCAAGCCATAGGCCGCCCACCCCACCGCTGGACCCCCGAAACGCTCTGGCGGGCCTACGAAACCCTCGACGCCTCCAAAGTCAGAGGCTCAGGTCACCGCGTCAGCACCGACCTAGTCAGCCTCGTCCGCCACGCCCTCGGCCAGACGGACGAACTGGTCGCGTACCCAGACCTGGTCGAAGAGCGCTTCGAAGCCTGGCTAGATCAGCAGCAGGCCCTCGGCCGCCACTTCACCGACGAACAGACCGCCTACCTGCGCCTCATCAAGGAACAGGTTGCCGCGAGCCTCGCCGTAGCCCCCGCAGACCTTCAGAACCCACCCTTCAGCACTCACGGCGGTTTAGGCAAGGCCCGCCAGCTCTTCGGCAACGACCTCAACCCCCTGCTCGCAGAACTCACTCTGGTCCTAGCCGCATGAACGAGCCGCTGCCTCCAGGCTGGGCACGCACAGCACTCGGCAGCGTCTGCCGAGTCGAGTACGGCAAGGGCCTTTCTAGACGGCACCGCGTGGAGAACGGATCGGTTGGTGTCTACGGATCGGCCGGCCTAGTAGGACACCATGACCGGGCGCTCGTTGACGAGCCTGTGGTCATTGTCGGGCGCAAGGGGAATGCCGGCGCCGTCTGGCATTCAGAGCAACCCTCTTGGCCCATCGATACGACGTACTTCCTTCGGGTTCCAAGCGGCATCTGTGCGAAGTACCTTGGAATGCAGCTTGGACACCTTGACCTAGTTGAGCATGACTCCTCAACAACGATCCCTAGCCTCCGTCGCCCGGACTTGGAAGCAGCTTCCATAGCGATTGCACCATCGGCTGAGCAGGAGCGGATCGTCGCTGCCATCGAAGAGCACTTCTCCCGACTCGACGATGTGGAAACCGCTCTGAATGCAGCTCAGACGAGGCTGTACGCACTCCAGCGTTCGGCAGCAACGAGACTGTTTGATCGGCCGGACTGGACATGGACGGTACTCGGGGAGATTGCCGCCCTGAAGGGTGGAATCACGAAAGACTCGAAGCGCGAGGCCAATCCCGACTTCGTCGAGTACCCATACCTACGAGTGGCGAATGTCCAGCGGGGCTTCCTTGACCTCTCGGAAGTCACCACTATTCGCGCTGACCGGGACAAGGCCGAGAAGCTCGTGCTGCAACCCGGCGACATTCTCTTCACCGAAGGTGGGGATCGTGACAAGCTCGGCCGCGGATGGGTATGGGAAGGCCAGATCGAGAACTGCATCCACCAGAACCACGTATTCCGCGCCCGCCTGACCAATGGCGACTTCGATTCGCGCTTCATTTCAATGCACGCCAACACGTGGGGCCAGCAGTGGTTCGAGACGCACGGGAAGCAGACGACCAACCTCGCCTCGATAAACCTGACAACGCTCAAGTCGTTCCCCGTCCCGGCTCCGCCGCCCGATGAGCAACGAGCGGTCGTGAATGAGCTTCAGTCCGTCATGAGAAGCCAAGATCGTCTACAAGCAGACCTTGACCGAGCAGAGCGCTGTTCCCAGACCCTGCGGCGCGCCGTTCTTTCGAGTGCCTTCTCGGGCGAACTCACGCCCCAGGATCCAAACGATGAGCCCGCATCCGTCCTGCTGGAACGCATTGCAGCCTCTCGGACGGCCAAACCGAGCCGGTAGAGGGTCACGCATGACCGATAACCGTTGGTTAGCGCCCACTGCGAGCAGCGTTCCAGTCATACAAGCGCGCACTAGACGTTCAGGTCCGGGCGGCACCGGCCGCCGATTGGAGCGGACTGTTGCTGCTCCATCACCACGAATCCGGGGCATCGCAGCAGATCGCGATTGTGAGGGTGTATCCGTTCTCAGGTCTCCTCTGCCTGCCTCCTTCTAGCGTTTGAACAGACCACTTATCCAGCGCCAGAGCCTGCGCACAACACTTCCGTGCTTGCGGTCGAGGGCGTCGTAGTACTTACGTCGACGCTCCTCCTCACGGCGTCGCCCCTCGGCGATTCGTTCAGCGGTCCATCGCTCTGCCCAGATCACCTCACCGCCTGTGATCAGGTAATGCGATTGGCAGGCCAGTTGCCAGTTGCCGACTGACGGGCGAAGTGTCGGCCTGCCGTCGGTCTCCTCCAGGGACCATTCGGTGGGAGCGAGGGGTGTCCTGACCTTTGCGCCGCATCCGCAGGCGCACAGGTGTGCCGCGGCACCGAACTCCTCTGAGACGTAGAGCACTCCGGGGCTCAGGTCCTTTGGCATGTAGTGGACTCGTTGCAGCCTAATCTTCGTCGAATTCAAACTCGCCCACCGTCTTGAGGTCGCCCACTTCAATGAGCAGTTGGTAGTAGGGAATATCCTCGAAGTAGAAGCCTCTGAGCTGCTTGAACCTGATGACAGCCAGGCATGCGTTGAGAGCGTTCAGTTCGCTGATCTGGATGTTCGCCCGGTATATGTCATCCGAGTAATCCGCTAGCGGGGCCAAGTCCTTCTGCCTGACCTCTTGCCCGTGCTCCGCGGAGTAGTAGGTGGTGCGCAGGAGGCCGTTGATGGGACCTCTCTTGCGATTCAGCCCCATCCCTACGTCGATGAACGGAATGCCCTTCGAGATGAGCAAGTCGAAGATCCCCGCTCGGGACGAACCCTTGTCCACGCAAACGAATGCGAAGGTGACCCCATCCATCTCGTCATGGCAGGACGCATCGATGAACGCGGGCGTCACGGACAGGCCCTTGCGGAAATTCTCGTAGCGGCGACCGTAGACCTCCGCCTTTGACTTGCCCAGTTCACTCGGCTCCAGCCGACCAGGTGACCGAAAGGCGTTGTGTACGTGGAAGGGGTCTAGATCGAATGCCCGAATCTCCCGAACGGGTGTCTTGGCAATGAAGTCCAGTACGTGCGCACCCGTGCCGCCCAGGCCGATAATGGCGATCACATCGTCCTTGAACTTCGAGGCAAGGTCCGTGATCTCTGCTCGAGTCGTCAGTGTGTCGTGGAACT
>JAPPBK010000032.1 GCA_026705105.1 Chloroflexota bacterium
CTTGCGTTCGCCGTATTGATGCAGAACGCGTCCTGAGCGCATTCCCGGAGCGTTCGTCTAGGATGCATAAAGGCCGCGCGAGTCGACGCGCGCCCCTCCCTCACCGCTACTGTCCCCTCGGAGCCGGTCGCTCATGAAAATCCTTGTCGCAGTCAAACGTGTCATCGACTACAACGTACGCATTCGGGTGCTGCCGGATGGTTCCGGAGTCGAGACCGACAACGTCAAGATGTCCATGAACCCGTTCGATGAAATTGCTGTCGAAGAAGCGATCCGGTTGAAAGAAGCAGGTACAGCTTCCGAGGTCGTCGCCGTCTCGATCGGGCCGGCTCGGAGCCAGGAAACCATCCGTACCGCTCTTGCCTTCGGGTGCGACCGCGGCATCCACGTGCAGACCGAGCAGCCTCCCGAACCGCTCGCGGTGGCCAAGCTGCTCGCCGGCGTCGTCGCGGCAGAGGAACCAGGGCTCGTGATCCTGGGCAAGCAAGCCATCGACGACGACAGCAATCAGACCGGGCAGATGCTGGCGGCGCTGCTGGGCTGGCCGCAGGGCACGTTCGCGTCCGAACTCGTGATTGGTGACGGCGTGTTCGACGTCACCCGCGAGATCGACGGCGGTCTCGAGACCATCTCGATCAATGCGCCGGCAATCGTCACCACCGATCTCCGGCTGAACGAACCTCGCTATCCGTCGCTGCCCGGAATCATGAAGGCGAAGAGCAAGCCCATCGAGGCAAAGACCCCGGCGGACTACAGCGTCGACGTCGCGCCGCGCCTGGAAACGGTCACGGTGGCCGAGCCGCCGCCACGGCCGCCGGGCCGCATGCTCGAATCGGCCGCTGAACTCGTGCAGATCCTCCGCGAAGAAAAGGGGGTTCTCTGATGGCTGTTCTGGTCGTAGCCGAAACCGACGGCGCCAATCTTCCCCGCGGCACGCTCGCCACGATTACCGCCGCCCTTGCCATCGACCCGGAGGTCGACGTCCTGGTGCTGGACGAGCAAGTCGACGACGCGTCCGAGGCCGCCAGCGGAATCGTCGGCGTCCGCTCGGTCATCAAGGCCGGCGGCCCCGGCCTCGCCGGCGACCTTGCCGAGAACCTGGCGCCCGCCGTGGTGGAGGCCGCCAAGGACTACGGCTACGTGCTCGCACCGGCGGGAACCTGGGGCAAGAACCTGATGCCCCGCGTGGCCGCCATGCTGGATGTCCAGCAGATCTCCGACATCACGGGGATCGTGGACGGGGACACGTTCACCAGGCCCATCTACGCGGGCAACGCGTTGGCCACCGTGCGCTCTCGTGACCCCGTTAAGGTCATCACGGTACGCGGCACCGCATTTGCTGTGGCCGAGGCGCCTGGCGGCTCGGCCACCATCACCGACGGTCCCGAGGTTCCGGCGCACGACATCGCGCGGTTCGTCAAGCGCGAACTGAGTCAGTCTGACCGGCCGGAGCTTGCCGCTGCGCGCATCGTCATCTCCGGCGGCAGAGGCATGGGCAGCGGCGAGAACTTCCAGCTGCTCGACCAGTTGGCGGACAAGCTGGGTGCCGCCGTGGGCGCCAGCCGCGCCGCCGTGGACGCCGGCTATGTCCCGAACGATTTCCAGGTCGGCCAGACCGGCAAGGTGGTTGCGCCCGAGCTGTACATCGCCGTGGGTATTTCCGGCGCCATTCAGCACCTCGCAGGCATGAAGGACAGCAAGGTGATTGTCGCCATCAACAAGGACCAGGAAGCCCCCATCTTCCAGGTTGCCGACTACGGGCTGGTTGGCGACCTGTTCAAGATCGTGCCGGAGATCGCCGACGCACTCTGATCCCGGTCAGACGCGTTCGCAAACCGCCCATGCAAATGGTCTGCCTGGATTTGGAAGGGGTGCTGGTGCCGGAAATCTGGCACGCAGTCGCCGCGGAGACGGGGATCCAGGAGCTGCGAAAGACCACGCGTGACGTCGCCGACTACGACGCCCTCATGCGCCACCGGATCGAGGTCATGGCCGACCACGCCATTGACCTCCCGCGGCTTCGCGCGGTTGCAGCGTCGCTGCAGCCGTATCCTGGCGCGCGCGCATTTCTCGACCACCTCCGCGAGGCCCACCAGGTGACCATTCTGTCGGACACGTTCTACGAACTCTCGGACCCGCTGTTCGCCGCGCTCGGTCGTCCGGCTGTGTTTTGCCACCACCTGGAAACGTCGGCCGACCTGCGCGTGGTCGGCTGGAGAAAACGGATCGACGACCACAAGCGACGCGCCGTCGAGGGATTCACTGCCCTGGGTTTCGAAGTGGTTGCAGTGGGCGATTCATACAACGACATTCCGATGCTCGACGCCGCGACGCGCGCCTTCCTGTTCCGGGCCCCCCGGCAAATTCGGGAGGAGCGTTCTGACCTCGTTGCCCTATCGGAGTACTCTGAACTGCTCGAGCTGACCTGTACCCGACGGACGACCGACCGATGATGGGGCCGCACGATCTCCTGCTCGTCGTCGATGTCCAAAACGACTTCTGTCCGGGCGGCAACCTGCCGGTCGCTGACGGCGACCAGGTGGTACCCGTCATCAATCGCCTGCTGCCGCAGTTCCAGAACGTCGTTCTCACCCAGGACTGGCATCCTTCGGACCATGCGTCGTTTGCGAGCATGCATGCCGGCAAGTCGCCGTACGACACGATCAGCATGCCGTACGGCGAGCAGACGCTGTGGCCGGACCACTGCATCCAAGGCAGCGAGGGCGCGTCCTTCCACCCTGATCTGGAGACGGACGGCGCGCTGGCGGTCATTCGCAAGGGCATGAACGCCAGCATCGATTCATATTCTGCCTTTACCGAGAATGACCGCAGCACACCCACCGGCCTTGGAGGCTTGCTCGGCACCCTGCACATCCAGCGTGTGTTCCTGGTCGGGCTCGCCTTCGACTTCTGCGTCGGCTGGTCGGCGAGCGACGCGCGCGCCCACGGGTTCGAGGCAATCGTCATCGAGGACGCGACCCGACCGGTCGACCTGCCCGGGACGGTGGACGCCGCCAGGGAGGCCTTTCGCGATGCGGGCGTCGCCGTGACCGTGAGCCGGGAGGTCGAAGGCGCCGGGGCGGGCGGCAAGGGTCGACCTGCCGGATAGCCCGTCAACCGGCGCATCTTGTGCGCTGGGCGTCGGAATTACCTCACTCCCGTCGTGGCTGCGGGGCATGCCCGAGGGCGCACGACAAAGCTACGGAGGAATTGGACCATGAATGGACTGCTGAAGCTGTCGATCGCAATGGCTCTGGCCCTCTACGCAGGGACCGCTGGCGCCGACAAGCCCGACACACTGACGATCGGCATTACGGGCTTCCTGTCGGGCCCGGCTTCGGTGTTCGGCGAACCGGCCAAGGCCGCCTCCGAGATCCTGCTGGACGACCTCAACCGTGAAGGCGGCGTCGGCGGGGTGCCGGTCACTGCCATCTGGGTCGATGAGGGAGCCGGCGGCGAGCACGTGCTGTCCGAGTACCGCCGGCTCGTGCAGGACGTCGGCGTCGATGCGATGTTCGCCTCGATCTCCAGCGGCAACTGCAAGAAAGTCGCGCCGCTGGCAGAGGATCTTCAAGTCCTCAACATCATGTGGGACTGCGGCACCCAGAAGATCTTCGAGGAGAATTCGTACCGGTATGTCTTTCGTACC
>JAPPBK010000395.1 GCA_026705105.1 Chloroflexota bacterium
AGGGTCGGCGGACGCAAGTCACGGCCGCCGGGGCCTGTCAAGCCCCGGGCTGAGGTGCGCGGCAGATACGGCCTATGGTGACGCCAGGGGCTCGAGGGCGACCAGGCCCACGTCGCCGGCAGCGCCCCGGACGCGGCGGTAGCGGCGCTCGGCCCTGACCAGGCGCCGGCGGCCGTCGACGTCGTCGACCGGGAGCCGGGCGTCGACGGCGTCCAGCGCCGCGGCGGCGCGGCCGTACAGCGCCGCGGCCTCGGCCCG
The DNA here is from genome assembly GCA_026705105.1 of Chloroflexota bacterium. Classification (GTDB taxonomy): domain Bacteria; phylum Chloroflexota; class Dehalococcoidia; order Bin125; family Bin125; genus Bin125. The sequence continues at coordinate 259 of JAPPBK010000395.1, forward strand.
CGTCAGCTGGTCCCGCTCGCGCTCGAGGCGCCCCAGCGCGATCGCTGCCGAGCGCAGCGTCCGCGGACCGCTCGTCATGCCGCCGCCGCTATCATGCTAGCATCGTATCATGGCTATCAAAGTTGGCCTCCTCGCCCAGAAGGGCGGCGTCGGCAAATCAACTCTTGCCGTAGGCCTGGCGGTTGCCCATCAGCGGACCGGCGGCCACGCAGTCGTCATCGACCTCGACCCTCAACGGTCCGCCGCGGTCTGGGGCCAGCTCCGCGGCGGCGATGCGCCACCGGTGATCGAGGGAGCGGCGCCGCAGCTCGAGCGTCAGGTTCGGGCCGCGGAACGCGATGGCGCTGACCTGGTCGTCGTCGACGGGCCGCCCCGGGGCGGCGGAGGCGCGGTCGAAGCCGCTCGGCTCGCTGACCTGGTACTGATTCCCTGCCGACCGTCCGCCCTCGACCTGAACGCCTTGCCGACGGCCCTGGCCGTGGCTGCGGGCACGCGGTCCGCCGTCGTCCTGAACTGCTGCCCACCGTTCGGATCGTGGACGGCCGAGGCCGACGAAGCAGTCGCGGTCCTCGGGGCGGAATGCTGCCCGGTGACCCTTGGCCAGCGAATCGCTCACGCGCGCAGCTTCATGTCCGGCCGCACGGCCCAGGAGCTCGAGCGGCGCTCCGCGGCCGCGGAGGAGATCAGGCGCCTGTATCAGTGGAGCATGGAGATCTCGACATGACGAATCAGAAACCGACTCTCGCTGGCGCCCTGACGCCGACCTCGGCCGCGGAAACGGCGCGGCCGCCGTCGCGCCGCAATCGCCGCGGCTGGCTCATCCACCTGGACCCCGATCGGCACCGCCGCTTGAAGGTGGCCGCGGCGCTGAATGACTCGAGTCTCCAGGCGCTCGGCGAGGAAGCAGCCGACCTGCTGCTGGAACGCTACGGCGTCTGATCCCTGACGCGCCTCGCCGCGAGCGCCTGCATCCTGGCCAGCTCCGGCACGGCGTAGAACTCCTCGACCTCCTCGCCGGTCGGCGCGCCCAGCGCCAGGTCATCGTCGAACAGGGCGGGCTCGGCGCAGCAGAGACAGATCGTGAAGTCGCCGGGAGAGGGCTTGGGGGCGTCGCCGGTGGCGGCGTCGAGAACCTTGCCGCAGGTCGGACAGGCCGACGCCGGCAGCTGCGACGTCCTGTCGAACTTGGTCGGGACTTCGATGCCGGCGCTCACGTGCGCGCCTCCCGGGGCTCGCGGTCAGCCCGGACCCCGATCCAGGCGCCGGCAATGGCGTGGCGCAGGAGTTCCTCGGGCGAGCACCCGACGGCTCGAGCCGCACTCCAAGCAAGGTCTCTCCGGCCGCGCGCACGATCGGGTCGCCCGTGACACCTGCAGTGTGCCGCAGCTCTTGACCTCGAGCCTCGAGGACACGTCCGCAGAGCGATCGCACCCAGCGCACCCGGGCCAGCGCGGCGATGATCAGCTCCATGGAAAGGCCTTCCGGAGAGCGCGAAGGGAGCCTAGCTGGTCACCGAAGATACGGAGGAGAAACGGGACATAGAGCTCGCACGGCGGCAGCATTCTGTCGTCGGCGCCGATCAGGTCGCCGGCGGCAACCGGCGGCCGCGTCCCGAGCGCCAGCAGCGCCCCGTGCTGGACGCCGAGCTCGTACTCGTGCGGGCCGTTGCCTCCCGACCAGATGATGCGTGCCCTAACGGCCGTCACCGCGCGAGTTCCCGCTGTATGCAATCCGTCAAAGCGGCGGCGGCGGCGGCCCGTTCGGTGGTCACGCCCAACACCTCGTCGTGCACCCAGGGATTATCGAACGATCGCTCGAGGTCGGCCACGTACGCCGCCTCCGCGGCGCAGGGACAGCATCCCGTCCTCCCGATGACGAGCTTGAATGCTGGGTCGCTGTCGGAGTCTGTGGCCGCGGCGACCACCAATAGGAGAATGATCGCTCCGCCCACCAAGATGGGCCCGTTGTCGTCGACGAATCGAAAGATCCTGCCGCTCATCGCTCCACCTCCACCGGATCGTCGTCGCTACCGTCGAGCCGCTTCTGCCAGAACCGCGCGACGGCGCCCTCGCCGGCGGCGATGCCGCGGGTGTAGCGGAGCGGCATTTCACTTGAGCGCCAGCGACCAGCCCGCATGATGTCAGTCGTGTTCGCTCCGGACTGAGACAGGGACTCCGCCATGCCGCGGCGCAGAGCGTGACACGTGATCCCCGGGAAACCGGCCTGCTCGCACCGGCGCTTGATGTTGCGGTTCACGTATCGGGGGTGCAGCCGACTCAGGCGCACGTTGCCATGACGGTCGATCCCCCTGCAGACCGGGCCCTCGAGGACGTCGCCGGCGGCGAACCAGTCAAGCAGCCGCTGGACAGTCGGGGGCGGCACGTAAAGAACGTCGCCCTTGCCGGTCTGGTCGGTCTTCGAAGACAGCACGTGCAGACGCCCGGAGCCGTCGTCTTCGACCCGCAGGTGCTCGACGTCGACCGCGGCGAGCTCCGAGACCCGGAGCATGCAGTCAGAGCCCAGGGCGATCATGGCCGCATCACGAAACCCCATTACTTCCTCGGCCGTCCCGGCCCTGGCGTTCGCAACGTGGGCGTCGATCTTCTGGAGAACCTTCTCGACCTGGTCGCGGCGCAGCGCGGGAGGGGGAGGCTTGCTCCTGCTGGCGTCGATCCGCTTCGCGCCGTTGAGCGTGGAGATCGTCAGGTGTCCCCCCGGATTCGGCAGCCCGGAGTTCTTGCAGGCGAAGCGGAGCGCCGCGACCGCCGTCACCAAGGTTTTGGCCCTCATGCCGGCGGCGTGGCGCTCGGCGATGTAGGCGGACAGGTGTTCGTCGGTCAGGCACTTGTCGATGTCGAGGCCGCGCGACTGGCACCAGCGATCGTAGTCCCGGATGCGACCGCGGTAAGCCTTCGAAGTGTTCCCGGCGCGGCTGGCGGCGATCAGGCGGCCGACGCGCTGCCGGTCGTCGTCGCCGGCGACGCGGCGCTCGATCAGGTCGGCGATCGGACGTTCCATCAGCTCGCCTCCTCCTCGAGCATGCGGCGGGCGCCGGCTTCGGCGGCGCCGCGCACCTGGTCGTAATCGAACGGCTGCACCTGGAGCGCGACCGCGGCCGCAGCCGACGCTACGCGCTTCCGGATGTCCAGCCGGAACTCGAGCCAGTCGCTCCCGAGCGCGGCATTGACGCCCTCCTCGGCCGCGTCGACGAGCTCACGAGGAACCGCGGCGCCCGTGGCTTCCCGGACCGCTCTGCCGATCCGGAGCCGGCTCGCGAGGCGCTCGTTCGCGCGTGTGTTGGCCATGATCGACCGGCAGCGCTTCCGGATCGTCGCCGTGACCCGCGTGGCCAGGCTCACGACGGCTCTCCCCGACGCGGCTTCGCTGGCACCTTGACCGCGTCAGGCGGCGGCTCCACGTAGGACATGCCCGGGAGCGGCGCTGGCCAATCGATCGTGATTCCTGGCCCCAGCTCGACCCGTTCGGGCTGCTCGTCGACGAGCTCGCACACCTTGTCGAGTACCTCGGCCGCGCTCGGCTTCTTGTCGGCCATCAGAGCACGGCCGGCTGCACCTCGACGATTCGCCGGCGCCGCATCAGGCGCAATGCCGATCGACCTCGAGGTCGAAAACGACTCGACGCTGGCCCTCCTGCGCCGCGGCCGCAGCCGCGTCCTTCTCGGCCAGGCCTTCCGCGATCTCTTTGGCCCGCTGGTGATCGAGCCATGGGTTCCGCTGCCGGATGCGCTCGAGCCACTGCTCGGCCGTGCGCCGCTTCCGGTCGCCGCCGAGATTGATGTAGCGCTCGCGGGGCGCCGTCTCGTTCAGTTCCCTTCGGAGGGCGAGGATCTCCTGGGCAATAGGCCCTAGCTGACGCCGGAGCATCTCCTCGAACTGGCGGATCAGATCGGCTCGAGCTCCCCCCATCTCCTCGGCAACCGCCTCGCGCAGGCCCAGCGGATCATCATCGACGTCCAGGCGCCGGCCGTCGATGCGATTCGGCGGCCAGGCTGACGGCTCGTCAGCCGACTGTTCATCCGTCGTCATCCCATGCCCCCTTCCAGGTGATTCAACTGCCGGTCCATGTCCGACAAGTGGAATTGTAGCACGTGCCGACAGTCGATTAGGTGACGTGCCGAAAGGTGGGCGACGTCGCCGGCGAACGCCTGGCGGCGCTAACCCAGAGACGGGGGCTGAGCGGGGAGGTCGACGCCACGGGGACTCCGCGGCTTCCGCCGCCCCCAGCAGCATCCTAGCCAGGCGTCGGCTCCGGGCGCCCCGGGCAACGGGCGTCGTCGCAGACCTCCGGAATGCCGGCGCGGACGTGGAAGTGGCATCACCGATCGAATCGGGTGTCCGTCCGGTCCCACCGTCCTGTTGGCGCCGGTAGCGGATCATGGCGCCGGCGACGTGGCCGCCAGGCCAAGCAGCTTCCGCGCCGTCTCGACCCGGTGCTCCTGGCCAGGCCGGACCGGGAAGTCCGCCATCGCCCGACCGATCTCCGAAAGCGTCAGCTTCGACCAGGTGACCAGCACGCGCTCGGCACCGTCCTCGATGACGGCGCTCGAGTCATGGGCGAGCACGGCCGCGGCGACGGCGACGGCCGCGGGGCCCATGCCGGGAGAACCGGTTGTCCGCAGCGTCATGCCCCTGACCCTACCGCGCCAGGGCTTGAGCGGTCGACCTTCGGAGGGAGGGGAGCGCGCAGCCTCTCCCCGGCGCCGGCGGCGTCAGGCCGGCTCCAGAGGCTGCAAACGCCTACGACCTTCGTCGGTCGGTCGCCGTCGCGCCGGATTCGTCCCGACCTGGTCGGCGGCTGGCCGGCCGCGGGGCTCGATCCCCGCCCAGCGATCGCACCCTGACGGACGATCCCGGCTTCCGCGTTCCGGCCGCGGCGCCCAGCGTCGAGTCGTTTTCGACCTCGAGGTCGATCGGCTGTCGCCGGTTCAGCGGTAACCGTCTCGGCTGCGGCCTAGACGGCCCAGCACCCGCCAGGCGCCGACGGGCGCCATAGCTGCGATCGCGGCACCCGACAGCATCATGACCACGTGGAGCAGGTCCTCGACGAAAACGAGAACGGGCAGCACGACGTCGCTCACGGCGCCTCCAGCGGCCGGCCATGCACCCGGAGCGTGACGGACGTGCCGTCCGCCAGCTTGATCCAGGCCTCCCGGGCGCCTTCCACCAGGCCGATCAGCTCGAGCTTGCCGGCGACCAGGTTGCGCGGATTGATCAAGCCGGACTCGTTGCCGTCGGTGTCCGTCAACCGGACGCGGTCGGCGTGAAGGCACGCGGCCAGGGCCACGGCTTCGGCGTCGGTGAGCCGCATCAGAACCGGGCGCCGATCCAGACGCGCACGGCGTCGTCCTTGCCGAATGTGCGCTGTCCGATCGTGACGACGTCGTCGGCCGCCAGGTGGTAGCTGATGCCGGCGACGAGCGCGTCCTTGGCCAGCGTGAGCTCGGCGCCCGGCGCGAACGTGGCGTCGCCGCCGTTGACGCCCACGTGGTACTCGGCCACGGCCGCGACGTCGAGCGTGTAGCCGTCGCGCTCCGTCTGGTAGCCGAGCGTGACCTTGGCCGACTGGACGTCCTCGAGGGCGAGTTCCGCGGCAGCCGCGGTGAGGTCGGCGACCGTGCAGTCGTCGGGGCATTCAAGGTCGACGTTCGCGCCGTCCTGGACCGTGAAGTGGCCGCCCAGCGTGAGCCCCGAGGGCCAGGTCCAAGTGCGGCCGATCGAGGCCTGTAGATCGTGGCTGGCGCGCACGTGAGTTTCGGCATCCTGAGCTGCCGCGGTGCCGGTAACGGCCGGCGCCAGCAAAGCTATCGCGAAGGTGATTGCTTGCTTCATGTATCAGTACTCCCGGACCTTCATTCTTCTGTCTCCACGGGCAACGCCTCGAGCAGGCACTGCCAAGAGTCGTTGACCGGCTGACCGTCGCGCGATAGCGGGCCAGTCGGCAGGACGGTTCTCCACCCACACTGAGCGAGAACCGGATCGGCGACGAGACGGCAGCCGTCGCGTTCGCCGGCGGTGTCGTTGGACCAGAACGCCTGGCCGATGACCGTTGTCGAACCGGAAGCATACGGCTCGTCATAGAGCACCCACGCCGGCAGCGGCTCGACCTCCTGGGCGGTCCAGTCGGGCAGCGCTTCGCGCAGGTGCTCGCGGCACTCGGCGATCTCGGCAGCGGTGATCACCGGCGGCGGTACATCGCCGAGGACGTTGCCGTACCGGTCCCAAGGCGGAAGGTCGAACCGTTGCCCGCCGTACTCCTTCAACACGCGCTCGACCGCGTTGTCGACGGTCGTCGGGTCGGCGTCGGGAATCGTGATCGTGCGGATCTCCGACTCGCCGGCGAAGCCGATGCTCACCGTGGCCGAGTAGTGGCCGAGCCCCGAGGTCGGCTGGAGGTCGACCGCGCCCAGGCGCCCGGTGTGACCGGTGTAGGTCGTCCCGTCGTGCGTGCGCGTCCAGTCCTTGCAGTCGGGTACGAGCGGCGCGTCCTTGCACGGGACGTCGAAGTCGATCCAGGTCCAGCCCCGCACCTGCCAGGTCAGGTCCAAGTCGGCCTCGACCGTGCCCTGCTGCACCAACAGGATCGCCAGCACGATCTGACCGCCGGGCACCTCGGCCTCCACCGCATCTTTGGTCCCGATCTCGACCGACTGCGATTCGCTATGTGACTCGCCCACGGTGACGGAGAAGTCGACGGACTCGCTGACCTTGTCGGAGCCGAAGCCGGCCTCGACGCCGACCGACAGCCCGAGCGTTGCCGACGTACTCCATTCGATCGAGGACGACGTCGTGATCGTGTCGCTGATTTCGGTCGAGAACCGGACGGCGACATCGGAGTCCGAGTTGTCCCACACGTGATGGGTCAGGGCGCGGGGCGTCAGGATCACGCGGGCCTTCGAGCGCTGGACCGACGGGACCAGCACGGACGGCTGGAGCGCGCCGGTGCCGCCGACGTGGTTGCCCCAGGCCGGATAGTGCGCGTGCGCCCAACGCAGGTTCTGATCCTCGTAGTCGGGCACGCCGCCGGTGTGGGTGCCGGTGAGCGTGAACTTCGTGTCCGCCAGCGTCAGGGCCGGCTCGATGCTGAGGTTGAAGTCAGGCGGGGCCGGAGCACTGACGGTGCTGCAGCCGAGCACGACGACTGCGACCGCGGCCGCGACGACGGAAAGGATCCTGTTGCTCATGGCGGGCACCGTATCAGCGGTCGTCGTCGTCGAACGGCGCCGTCCCGTAGGCCGCGACCAGATCGCGAACCGTTCGTGTGGCGCCGTCCCGGGTATGGCAGACCGTGTCCGGCGGCGCATCGGCCGGGTCCACGCGCCAGGCGGCCGTACCGTCGCCGAGCACGACGAGGACCAGGAGACCGTCGTCGTTGTCGGCACCGGGCGCGTACCAGCGAACCAGCGCCGGCGGCTTGGCTTCGGCGTCGGCCCTCACGATGTGATAGCTCCGCACGGTTTCGAGCATGGCCGCGAAGGACTGGCTCATCGCCTGCTGCTGGGCTGAAGGCCATCCGACCACGACCTGCGTCTCCTGCGGGTCGGGGGCCACGTAGTGCCCGTCGATCTCGAACCGCGCGCCGTCGGGGATCGCCAAGCTGGCGGAGCAGCACCGGAGGTTCGCTCGCAAGTCCACCAGCATCTGCTCCATCGCATCCTGCTGTTCTGGAGTCCACTGGATCGTGAGCAGGATCCCGGCGTCCTCTGCCGGCATCCGAAGCGTGTCGACCACGACGTAACCGTTCTTGGGAACCCAGAGGTTCACCGCGACGAACGCCTGCTGCCGGTCGTCGTAAACCGCCGCGACGGGTTCAATCGTGACCTTGAGCGCGCTCACGCTCTCGGCCCAGGTGCCGAGCGCAGCCGTCGCGATGCCGGACAGCGGAGGCTCGTAGGCGATGGTGATCGTGCCCGCGTCGATGTTCGTGATCGACGCCGGCGAGATCGCCACCGAAACCCCGCTGTCGTTGTCGTCGTCGGGGACCAGGGCCGCGCAGGAGACACCGGCCAGCAGCAACAAGGCCGTGATCGGCAGGTGATCGAACGTGCGAGGAATCACGACGACGGAACCGGCTGCCCGCCGTGGAGGAACGTCATGATGCAGCGGATCTTGTGGGTGCCGCTGACGTTCGTCGCCACGGCGCGGCCGTAGACCCGGTTATCGAGCGACTGGCTGGCGTCGGTCGTCCAGTGAGTCTGAGCGCCGCTCGTGTTCTGGCCACGGTACTGGAGGTCGTGCGAGTAGTAGATCGGGGTGTCGAGTTCGACGTAGCCGGCTTGTCCAGAGGTCGCTCCGCCGTGCACCCAGACCTCGTAGACGCCCTTGAGCAGAATGGTGCCCTGCACACCGTTGGCGAAGTCGCCCATCGACAGCCCCTCGATGCCGTGCAGGCCAAGCGTGTCGTCGGCGTCGGAGCGGCCGGACGTTGCGTGGACCTCGGCGACGCCGGTGTCGCTGGCGTTGAAGTAGACGGGGTCCCCGTCGCTGAGCCCTCCCGAGGACGCGACCAGCAACCGCATCGTCAGCCGGTCCTGGTGCTGGGAGAGGCTCAGGAGATGCGCGATCCAGTCCTCGACCGTGTTGCCGGAGGCCGGTGGCCTATCGTGACCGACAAGAATCTTCACGGCCTCGGCGAGCGCCTTCGACCCCGCGTTGCTGTCCAGCGTCAGCGGAGTACGGGTCTTCTCGGTGGTCGCGGAAATCGTCGGCATTCGTCAAACCTCGATGGTGATCGTCTGGCCGTTCCAGGTGGCGTCGCAGTAGGCGTCGTCCTCGAACAGATAGATCGTGTAGTTGGTCGCGCCAATGGTACGCGCAACACCCGCTTGCACCGCGTCGAGCACCTCGAACGGGCCGATCTTGAACGAGCTCGGCTGGTCCTGGGCCGCGGGAACCGCCCACCAGCCGATGTACTCGCCGCTGTCCGGGATGTTTCGAAACGTCCAGACGCCCTCGACCAGGCCATGGGTGACGTCGGAATCGTCTAACTCCACCGAGGCGGCGGCGGCCGTTGCCCGCGGCAGCCAGCCCTGGTGCACGACCGATCCCGGTTCCGGAGCCACTGCCGAGCCAATGCGAAAAACCTCGAAGGCGCTGCCGGCGCCGATCGTGAACACGAACACTGTCGCGGCGCGGACCTCCCAGTAGATCTGGTCGTCACGGCGCAGGCGGTAGATCTCCTGATGCCGCGCGAACTGGCGGTCAGTGTCGGCCGCGATGTTGCGGACGTAGCCGCCACCAATTTCCGGAAGCGGGATGAGCGCGCCGTCGCGTCGGATGCCGAACCGGATCGACAGACTCTCGCGGGTGCCCGCGGGCATGGTGCCGACGAGCTCGAGATGAAGATGGTACAGCCCGTCCATCGGCGCCGACGGTCCGTAGCCGACGACTCTCCAGCCGCCCTCGTTGACCTGCACCGCGCCGAACCCGTCGGACGTCGGTGAGTACCTCGTCCAGGAGTCGGTCAAGATCGTGAGGGCGGTGCCACTCGCGAGCGCCACCTTGAATGCGACCGTCGGCTCAATCAGCGCCTCGAGACGGTCGATCTCGTGCCCGAGATCGGTTGCCCGCTGCACCAGCGTCTCGATCTCCTGGCCCAAGCCCGGAGTCGGATCGTCGTACAGCTCGATGGCGTCGGCGGGCACGTTCACGCGCAGCAGGCGTTCGGGCTTCCCTGTGAAGTCCGGGGCCATCCGCGCGAGCACGGCATCCGCAAGTTGGCCCAGGCTCCATTCCGCGACCGTGGGCGCCCAGGCCCCGGTAGAGCCGACGACGAGGATCTGGCCGGCCTCTGCGGGTCGCCGCGTCGGCAGCAAGCGCTCGAGCACGGCATCCGCAAGATCTGAAGCTGTCCAGCCGCCTACGGGCGGTCCGCCTCCATTGTCGCCGCCCAGGCGCGCGCGGACCTCAGACGCCAGCGATTCCAGGGTCACGATGCCGGGGGCGAGCCCTCCCCCCCACACGAACACGCCCTCGGCCGACTGGAGCAGGCCGTTGGTGAAGGAGGCTCCCTCGTAGAAGCCGATGCGGAAGTAGGACCAGGTGTCATCGGAGCCGACGAACTCGCTGGCCCAGGTGCCGAGGACGCGGTTATGGGTCTCGCCGTCCTGCGCGCCGCCATGGACGAGGAACCGGAACCGCCAGTTGCTCTGTGTCGAGCCGACCGGGATCCGGACGTAGACGAAGTCGGAGACGTCGCCGCCCACCTGCGCGTTACCGAAGGCCAGGGCTGCAATCGCGGCGATGTCGCCCAGCAGGCCAGTCGGAGCCGACCAGCCCGCGCCTGACGACACGTCCGTCCATGTCCGGGCCACCTGGAGAATCGGATGGACACGCTGCTCTACGTCGCGGAGCTGGCGCAGCAGCGCGGCCTCGAGTTCGGTTTGGCCGACCGACCCGGGCGCGAGCGAGCCGTGGTACATCGTGCCGCCGGAGCCGCTCCATGTCTCGATCGACGTGATGGACCGAATGTCGACCTCGTCGAGCACGCGCCAGTAGGTGAAGCCGGCCTCCGGCGACGGCACCGTAAACGGCGACCAGGCGCCGCCGCGAATCCAGGCCTCGTCATCGGCGGCGACGAGGCGCAGCGCCCAATCCTCCCGGTCCTGGCCGGTCGCCAGCCGCGCGAGGATGCCGACCTGCGCCGGCCAGCTGGCCTGGGGAGGCTCCTGGGTCGCGGCCCACGGCTGCCCGACCTGCACGCTGCTCCCGGGCTGCGTAACGCAGATCGCCGCGGTGGAAGTGGAGACGTTGCGGTTGGGCGCGCTCCGGGCGCCGATCGCGACAAGGTCGCGGACCACGCGCCGGAGCGCTTCGGTTTCCCAACGCGACGCGGCGCCGCCGGGGACCGAACCGCCGACCGACGTGCTGAGGCGCCGGAGCCATTCGCGGACGTTGTCGCCCGCGGACGGCGGGTTGGAAAGGCCGACGCTGACGTCCTCTGCCGCGGCAACCGGCCCGCGGTTCCCCTGCGCGTCCAGATAGGCGCTTCGAAGCCGGCCGATCAGGTCGATGCTCATGCCCGGCGATCCTACTGCCCGGTCCGTGCATGCCAGTACGGCTCACACACGTCCGGGGCTTCCGGGTCCGGGATCTCGACCGGCGGCGACGGCACGAAGTGGGGCAGGATTCCGATCCGGCCCGAGGCTGCGTGCTTGACCAGCGAGCCGTAGTCGCCGGCGGAAAGGTCAACGCCGCCCGGATCGGTCGGCATCACCTCGTCGCCCATCAGAGCGTCCTTGGCGATCAGCGGCGAAACCGCGGAGTTCATGTCGTCGTTGATCCAGTACCAGTCGCCGTCGGCCAGGCCGTGGATCTGGATCGAGCCGCCCATATCGCAGGCGAGCCCGTTGTCCTCGGTGAAGGCAGCGCGGACGAGGCCCGCGCTGTCGCCCATGGCATTGCCCTCGACGATGACGTTGCCGCACTCGGCGACGAAGTTGACCTGGCCGAAGCCATCGGCCAGTTCGCCGACGAAGCCGCCCTCGCCCATGAAGACGGGCGCCACATGGCACTCATCGTCAGGACATACGACGGAGATCTCGTTTTCGACCTCGAGGTCGATCGGCATTGCATTTGGCGGCAACCCAGCAGCCAGCCACGCGACCGTCGCGGCGTCAGCGTCGACGGTCTCTTCGCCGGGTCGGTGGCTCCGATCTGGGCGATAGCGGCCGCCGCAGTCAGAGCCATGAGCAGAAAGATGCTCAGCTTTCTCATGAGGTACTTCCTTTCGTCTCCGGCCCGTCTTGGGCCGGAGGAATGTCTCGGGGCGATTGCCCCGGTGATTTGAGCGCGGCGTCGTGCCGCGCCGGTTCGACTGTCTGGCGCGGGCTACCGCTGGCCCACGTGGCCAGCGTGCTACGCGCCGGAACGGCCCGGCCCTACCCCACGCCGGAGCACCCGATCGCGCGTTACAGGGCTTCCTAGAGCTTCGGCGCTCCCCGGAATGTCGATCGTGCCGTCGCCGCGGGGGATCAGTGTTCGAGGCGCCGGCGCGGCGCCGCGAAGCTGGTCCATCGTGAGGCCGACTTCGAAGTGGCCGGGCGCGCGCTCGGAGTGCACGCCCCAACCGCTCACGCCGGCGGCTCGAGGCGCCGACCATGCAGCGGCGCCGCGGCGCATGACCGGCAACACGTACGCGCCAACGATCAGGGCGCCGACGAGGTCCTGCTCGGCGCCGACGGGATACAGGGAGGCCTGGGAGCGCATATCGTTTCTGAGCTCCTGAGTCGAACCGAGGCCGGCCCCTTCGATCTGCGCCTGGAGCGGGCGCGATCGCTCGTTCGGATCGCGCGGGATCGGCAAGTCGACGCGCCCGCTCCATCGGCCGTGCTCCCTGGCCACCAGGCGGTGCACCTCCTCGAGGCCTCGCAACTGGTCCCGATCCTCGATCCAGGCGAGAGGCTGGTACTCGTCGACCAGGCGCCGGAGCTCGGCGGCCCACGTTCTGGCGCCGCCGGGGCCGCGCCATGCGTCGAGCAGCCAGCAGCGCCCGGAGGCCTCCACACCCAGAATCACGTGAGCGGCCGACTGCTCCATGCTGATCGGATAGTGGGAACTCCCGAAGATCGCGAGCTCCTCCCGATCTGGCACTGGCCCCGCGATCAGGGCGTCGCTCGAAAGCAGCAGGCCGCCCATGCCCGCAGGGCGTCCCTGGTAGCCGGCTTGCCAGGTGCGCTCGCCCACGTTCCGGCGAATCGCTTTCAGGCGCTCGAGGCTGAACCGCTCTGGCCAAAGCGCCTCGCCCCGTTCGTTGACCGCCGGATAGTGGAGCAGCGTCCACTGATCGCCGCCGTCCTCCTGCAGGGCGAGCAGTCTGCCGACCAGGTCGTCCGCGTGCCAGCGCGTCGACACGACGACGATCGTGGACTGCTCGTAAAGCCGGCTGTAGAGGATCGATCGATACCACTCCCAGACGAGCTCGCGGTTGTCATCCTGGTCGACGTCGTCGACGCCCTTGTGCGGATCGTCGATGATCAGGAGGTCACCGCCGCGGCCGAGCGCCTGGCTGCCAACCCCGACCGCGAAGTAAACGCCCCCCTTCGTTGTGTGAAACCGGTAGACCGATCGGCTGTCGCGAGACAGTTCGCAGTCCGGAAACACCGCCCCGTGCTCCGGCGTTCGGAGGAGGTTGCGCGTCTCCCGACCCCAGGTCTCGACCAGGTCGCGGCCGCGCGAGGCGTGAAGGATTTCGGCCCGGGGCCGGTGCCCGAGCCACCAGGCAGGCAGGCGCGCGGAGCAGAGCATGGACTTTCCGTGCCGGAAGGGCTGCACGATCAGCAGGCGACGCGAGCTCGTTCCGTGGAGCGCGCCCTCGAGGTGCTCCGCGATCTCCCGAAGGTGCGGCGGCGACTGATAGCCGGGGTAGGTCAGCTCGCAGTAGGCAAGCAGCGATCGCCGCGCGGCTCTCGTGGCAAGCGAACCGATCACGGCGGATGCAGGGTGTGCCAGAGCGTCTGGGCCACCTTCCGCGCGTTGATCTCCCTGGGCTTCCGCGGCGGCATCCGATCGTTGCCGAGCTGCCGGACGCCGTTGCGCGCATTGTGCGCGCGAAGGTCCCGTCTCGAGGTGATCATCGACCCGTCGACGGGCGAGCGGAACGCGTCCTGGACGTCCGGGATGATTTCCGGGCTGGCGGCGCGTTGCGTGTCCGTCACCTCGACCAGGCCTTCTCCCGGCACCCAAACCCAGCGCCGGCGCGTCATGCGCTCTCCCGCTGCTGCGCGGACCGGAAGCGCGCATCGTCGAGCCGCTGCTCGGCCGCCTCGGCCCGGGCCGCTTCGCGCCGGACCCGGAGCGCGCCCTCGACACCCTCGATCTGAATCCGCTGGCGCAAGGCGGCGATCTCCTCCTCAAGACGGGCGCGGCGGTAGAGAAGCTCCTGCAGCTGCTCCTGCTCTTCCGGGCTGAGCTGCTCATTCGGCGGTTCCTCGGCCGCCTGTTGGGCTGCGGCAGCAGCCTGTTGCGCCCGGGCGTCAACGCGGGCCACGTACTCCTCGAGCACCGACTCGACGGAGCGCCCGGCGCGCCACGTACGGGCCGCAAACAGCAGCAGCTGTCCGAGGGCGGGCGCCAGTTCCGGGTCGGCCTGCCCGGCCGGCAGAGCGTAGCGGAGGAAGTCACCGACCGCGGACAGAAAGCCGGCCCGCTCCTCGATCAGCAGGTCGGTTTCGATCGTCGAGTCCGTCTCGACGTCGATGCGCCAGGACGACGGCGCCTTGAGCAGGTCGGACACGCGCTGCCAGTCGGCATCGCGCTCTCCTTCGGGCTTGCTCGCGACCTCGGGCAAAAGGTCAAACGCCGACTCCTCGCGAAGGCGGTCCGACGGCACGAGGCGCGCGGTCACGCCGACCAGCAGCCGCGCCGCCTGGCGGGCGAATCGCTCGACCTTTCGCCGGCGCCGCTCGAGCCGCCGGCCGGCCGCCAGCTGGCGCCGGCGAGATTCGGTCGCGGTCCCCTGGCTCTGGGCGCCCCCGTCGAAGCCGCCGATCTCGCGGATCGAGTCAAGAGACCGGTCCCGCGAGTCGTACAAAGCCCCCAGGGCGCTCACGATCGGATCGGTCGGCACGAACTGGATCAGGCTGGCAAGAGTGCCGTCACCGCGGGCGGTGAGCGCCTGCAGCGTGTCGACGCCGACGAGGTCCTGGTCGTCGTCGTCGAGGATCCGTGCCAGCTGCGGCGCGCTGTTGTCGTAAGCACCGCGGACCTTGAGTCTCCGGATCATGTCGCCGATCCGTTCGCTCGACTTCTCGACCTCGTCGGACAGTTTCTTCACCTGGCCCCAGTCGGCGATCGGGACCAGGCTTTCGTTTGAGCGGCTGCCCCAGACGATGGCGAAGGGGAAGAACTCCGGCAGCCGGTAGGGATCCGTCCGTCGCTCGAGCAGCTCGTCGATGCCGGGGCTCAGCATGATCCGGGTGCGCGACGGCGCGTCCCAGATCTCCCAGACCAGAACGGAGTCGTCGGCGCCGCCGGCCTCAGTGCCCAGACCGTAGCCATCGTCGTCGGTCATGTTCGGGTGCGGTTTCCCCTCGCGGCCAAACCGTCGCCGGAAAGCCATCGGCGTCATGAGCGCCCGCCGGCCGATCCAGCCGTGACGCATCAACTCGTGCAGGGTGCGGTGGTTGGAGTGGGCGAGATCGGACCAGTGAATGTAGTCAACGACGGCGATCTCGTCGGTCGTTTCGCCGACCCAGAGGCCGACGTCCGGCCCGTCGGCAACGACGAACTGGCGCGGCACGGGCATCCCGTCCGGCGCAATCCATTCGTCGCCGCGGCGCGTGACCGAGATGTCAGGTTGCTGCTCTCCGTCGTAGCGCACGCAGACGGCGCCGCGGCCGACCAGTACCAGGTCGAGCACGGCTCGGCCGATCGCCTCGTCGTAACCGCTGGGCTCCATCGTCGCCGAGGCGCTGCGCTGCAGAACCTCGGCCGCTAGCCGGCCGTCCGGATCGGCGTCGCGGTGGCGCCGGCGGGCGACGATCGAGGGCGGCTGGGCGTACAGTGCCGGCAGAGCGCTCTCCGCGTGCGACCAGAGCGTCGCGTACAGCGGCGCCTCGTCAAACTTCGGGGCGAAGTCCCGCACGATCGATTTCGCGCCGCGGCGCCAGTCCTTGGATCGCCGGTCATGGTCGGCGATCCCGTCGAGCCAGTATGGCGAGCGATTGCGGTCGCGGGCCGGCATCAGAGCGTGACCGACAGGAGGCTGCCGCCACCGCCATAAACGGACGGGTCGAGGCGGTTGTTGGTAGTCCATACCTGCAGCTCGAGGCCGTGCAGGGATCCGTTTGCGCGGCGCCCGAACCCCCCGATCTGGCCCGTACCCCCGAGCGTGATCTCGGACAACGTGCCCGCGGAAACGGCCAGCGCAACGCCCACGTGGCCGGCTGCAGTCCGTGCCGGAATGCGGTGGTCGCCGAGACCCTGCCCGGGCACCCACTGCCGGAGTTCCTCGCCGGTCGGCTGGGCGCCGTCGGACCATCCTACGTAGATGGTCGGCCCGTGGGTGCTGGGCGCCGGCGCGCCGCCACTGCCCTGGGGTTCGACGATCGTCAGGCCGCCGATTCCCGGGCCGGCCAGTGGGCGCCGTGGTCCGATGGAAGCCCGGGTCCGGCCGACCGCCTGGCCGAAGGCGCGATCGCGCTCGAGCTCCGCCTGGCCGAGCGTCGGTACGAAGTCGAGCTCGAGCTGCTGGCGGAGGCGCCATTCCAGGCCGAGCTCGAGAAGCCGAGCCAGCAGGATCGGCACGTTGCCGTCCGCCTCGACCCGCGCCTGGGAGGCCTCCGCCCCGTCGCTGACGGCGACCCAATGCTGCGACACGTAGGAGAGCGTCAGAGTGCCGCTCACCCGCGGCCAGAGCGCAATTCGGGTTTCGAGCCCGTTGTTGACGATCCACCAGACCGTCCGGGAGAGCCACCACTGCCCGCGGTCGACCTGGGCGATTTCCTGCGGCGTCAGCGGGCCGGCAAGCGCGTCATAGTCGCCAGACCACCAGACGGTTCCCTCGATCACCTGGGCAACGCCAGCCGGCAGCAGGTAGTTCTCGGCGCCGTTGAGGTCGATCTCGTGGTCGATCGTGAGTTCCGGCCAGCCCTGGCCCCACGGTCCGCGAAGCGCGACCAGCTCCTCGCCCGCGCGGTTCAGGTGCGCGAGGACCGCGGCGCCGTCTTCCGAGGTCAGGGAATCGGGCTGTTCCGTGCCCGCGGCCGCCGAGGCCGCCCGCGCGATGTCGATCGCCCGAGCCAGCATGGCGTACGACCCGGGTCAGTTGGCCTTCGACGCCCGACCGGTGCGCTTCTTGCGCGCCGCAGGTTTCTTCGGGGGCGTGGCGGCCCCTGGGGGAGCCTCCGCCGGTGACGCTTCCGCGGCCGCGGCTTCCGGATCTGGGTGCGGGGGTTTCTGGGCTTCGCTCTGCGCCTCGAGCTGTGCGCGGAGCTCGGCCAGTTCGGCCGCCTGGGCCGCCGATTCCTGCCGCTGTTCCTCGAGCTGGCGGTTCAGATCATCGAACTGCGCGCCGCGCTCCCGCAGTTCCAGCTCCTCAACCGCCCGGTCCCGGATCTTCTGAATGCCCGGCATGCGCATCGTCGTCAGCTGCTCGTCGGAGATTGCCGCCAGGCGCTCCAGCGACGTGAACTCCTTGGTGGCCAGGCGCTGGGCGATCACCGGGTCGATCCACGGCAGCATTTCGATTGGCGTGCCGATGGGATCCTGGCCCTGCTCGTACGCCTTCCACTCTTTCACGTAGTGCTCCCGGTACGTCGTCTCGACGCCCTCGATCACCACAAGCTTATCAACCGGGAACTCGCGGGTCGTGTTGCGGTCGATCTTCACCCGCACAATGTCGGTCCCGCGGACCGGATCGTGCAGGAACTGGACAGGGATGGTCGCGGTTTGCGGCATCAGAGGTCGTAGTACGGAAAGTTCAGAAACGCAGGGGCGGTGCCGGCGCTAGAGCCGCGTGCGGTGGTGAGCCAGATGCCCTTGATCTTCTTCTGGCTCGAGCTCGCGTCGTCGAGCGTGCCCGCTGTGGCGCTCGTGAAGAGGGCGACGTTCGCCGCGCA
The DNA here is from genome assembly GCA_026705105.1 of Chloroflexota bacterium. Classification (GTDB taxonomy): domain Bacteria; phylum Chloroflexota; class Dehalococcoidia; order Bin125; family Bin125; genus Bin125. Next base: position 17,834 of record JAPPBK010000395.1, read on the forward strand.
GTTCGCGCCGACCATCAGTTCCGCGAGCGGGCCGTAGAGCTGCAGCCAGGCCCACTTGCCGACGCCCAGGTCGACGTGCGGCACGCCGACGCGAGCGGCCGTCGTGGCCACGCGTGTCGGTCGGCAGCTGGCGTCCTCGTGCACTTCGGCTGCTTCGTGGGCGTCGAGCGCGGCGCCGGTGTTCTCGAGGTAGATGCCCACGAGACCCGCGGCGTCGAACGCGAGATCCCCGGGCGTGTAGAGCGGGCTGTCGTCGACCTTTTCCCAGTTGAAGATGGTCTGCATTGAGTCGCTATCTCCCGTCGAGAACGCCCTGCAGCCGCAGGTTGGAGCCGCAGAGCGCGCCCATCCAGTAGAGCCAGCTCACGTCGCCGTCGATGTCGATCGGCCGGCCGGCCTCCTCCGGAACCATGTCGCGATTGCGGTGCGAGCGCAGGGCCAGAAAGTCGGTGTTGAGAAAGTAGGCGTGACTGGCGGGGCAGTTGCCGCCGACGCCGCCGGCGAGCACCGCATCCGCCGTGCCGATCCGCATGTTCTCGAAGCCGGCCCGCGTCATGTCGTTGTCCGGGTTCTCGGTGATGAAGCGCTGCTGCGCCTGGAGACCGTCCTGCAACATCCCGTAGAGGTGATCGTCCATGGCGATCAGGTCGACCCGGTCGCTGCCGCGGGTCGTGTTCCGCTGCACCTTCTGGCAGAGGCTCACGATGTTGGCCTTGGTGGCCGTTTCGTCGAGCACGTAGTTGCGCCACCATTCCTCGGTCGCCCGATCGATGCCTCCGATCATGCCCGACGTCGGCGACGTCGAAAGCAGCAGCTGCAGGCCGCCGATCTGCTTCCCGTTGTCGCCCGTGCCGTCGGAAAACAGTGCCTCGTCCATCTTGTTCGACATGGTCCGCGAGGCATTCCGGATCTTGCCGGCGATCGCGTCGACCTGGCGTTCGGAGCCCCGGTTCTGCATCCGGAGAAGACCGGAAATCGCCACGGCGACGCCAGCCTGCTTCCAGGAGAAGATCGCGCCCGTGAGGACCTCGGACAGGACCACCTGGAGCCGTTCGAATCCGGCGTACCAGGCAAACGATTCGTTCTCGGCGTAGTCGAGCTCCTCGAGAATCTCGGTGCCGCCGTCGATACGGGTCGACCGGCCCTTCCGGCGGAGTCGCTCGAGGACCGGGATGTTCGCGGACACGTTGTCGGAGATCTCCCGGCTGTGGCGCCGGATCGTCGTCGCGACCGCTTCGCTGATCGGCACAGGCATCTACTGAATCAACTCCCTGAGTGTGTCTTCCATGGAACCAGTGGTCGGGCCGCCGGCGGCGGCGCCGTTGAGGCCGCCCAGCGCTTCGCGCCGCTGCTGCAGTTGCTCACGCCGGCCCTGCTGCATCTTCTCGCGCAGCGCCGGGTGTGCCCAGACGGCGGCGTCGTAGAGGTCCTGCAGCGTGCCAACCGGCATTCCCTGACGCATCCGGACCTCGGCAAGCGCCATCATGTCGCCCCGAACCTCGTCATAGTGAGGCCGGAGCAGCTGGCCGTCCTCGCCGCGGGCCGACCGGAACTGCTCGAGCTCGGCCATGCCCTCGGCCTGGCCGGCCGGCGGCATGGAGCCGCGCATCGTCTGCAGCTCCTGCCGAAGAGGTCCGATAGCCCGCTCGATCGCGGCGCCGAAGCCGAGCGGATCGGCCGCCAACGCGTCCTGTTCCGACGGGATCTCGTAGTCGCCGGTCATGCGGTCAATCAGCCCCCGTCGTTCGGCCGGTGAGCCGTACCGGAGCGTCTGCTCGGCCCGCAGCAGCCCGTCGATGATCGTGTCAATGCCGACGCCCAGCTGGTCGGCGTACGGCTGCCATCGCTCGGCCACCAGCTGGACAGGCGACGGCTGCGTGCGCTCGAGCACCCACTGCTGGGTCTCCCGGTCAAGTGCGCGGAATCGCTCGCGATCGGCGGCCGACCATCCGGCCGGGGCCAGAAGCGGGGACGCGGTCGACTGGTCGCCCGCAGCGGCGGCCGCGTCGCCAGCAGCGGCCGCGTCTCCGGACGCCGGCGAGCCGGTTTCTCCGGTCGGTGCCGCAGTGCCGCCCGGGGACGCCTCCGCGGCGTTCTCGCCCGGCGCTGGCGGGCGACCCGGGAAGAGCCCTGTCGAGCTCGAGGCCTCATCCGCAGGAGGTGTACCTAGTCCCCCTGATTCAGCCTGGGTGTTATTCATGGTCGGCACTGTATCATCCCCAAATGCGCTGGGAGCCGTCGTAAACCACGACGACCCGCTGATCGCCCACGTCGATCGCCTCGAGAACCGTGTTGCCGATCTGGACGCCCCCCGGCGCCGCGGTGACCGTGATGGTCACGCGATCCGTGGCGCGGACGCGGTTGTTGGTGACCTGGAGCTCGAGCACGATCGTTCGGTCGTCGTCGCCAGGCTCAATCTGCGGGGCCGTGAATTCCGGCTGCGCGATCGCGGCGTTGTTCAGCGTGCCACCGGTGCCCGAGATCCGCACCCAGGCGTAGGTCGTGGCGCCATGCGGTCTGGTGATCATTCCGGCGCCATCGAGCACGATCGTTTCGCCCGCGGCAACTTCCCGGTTCGGGCCGGCATCCGCGGTGACGATCGTGGCGTCGGGAGCGCCAACATCGATGACGACCTGGTCGGTCGATCGGACGCCGTGGTTGGTGACCTCGAGTTCGTAGACGAATCGGAGATTGGCGCCGCCTGGAGCGATCGTTGGCGCCGTGAACTTCGGCGCGGCAATCGCCGCGTCGTCGAGGGAACCCCCGGCGCCGGAGACCTTGCGCCATGCGTAGGCCGTGGCGCCGCTGCCGTTCCGCACCGTCGCGGAGCCGTCGAGCGTGACCGTGTCGCCGCTCTGGACGCTCTTGTTCATGCCGGCCTCGGCCGCGACGGTCGTGACCGGAGCCGTCACCGTGATCGTGACCCGGTCCGTACTCGAGACGCCGTTGTTGGTCGCTTTGAGCTCGTAGACGAGGGTGCGCCGATAGCCGGCGGCCGCCGTGCCCGGCACAGGGCTCAACGTCGGCGCCGTGAACTCCGGCGTCGCCGACGTCGAGTCGTCGAGCGCGCCGCCGGTTCCGGAGATCTTCTTCCAGGCGTAGGCCGTCGACCCACTGCCGTTCTGCACCGTCGCGGAGCCGTCGAGCGTGACCGTGTCGCCGCTCTGGACGCTCTTGTTCATGCCGGCCTCGGCCGCGACGGTCGTGACCGGAGCCGTCACCGTGATCGTGACCCGGTCCGTACTCGAGACGCCGTTGTTGGTCGCTTTGAGCTCGTAGACGAAGGTCTGTCGGTAGCCGGCAGCGGAGGTGCCCGAGACGGGGTTGAGCGTCGGTGCCCTGAATGTCGGTCGCGCCACCGTCGAGCTGCTGAGGGAGTCACCCGCGGGGCCGGAAACCTTCCGCCAGGCGAACGCAGTGGCCCCGCTGCCGTTTCGCACCGTCGCGGCGCCCTCGAGCGCAACCGAGCCGCCCGAGGCGACCGTCTGATCATCGCCCGCGCTAGCCGTTACCGTCGTCGGCCTGGCGCTGAATCTGAGCGTGCCGCTCCAGGTTCGGTTCGCGTCGACGTCTCGTACGGACCAGGGGATGCTGGCGGGATTGGGAAGAGTGGTCGGCGCCGTGCCGGTGAAGTAGTACTCACCGTCTCGGAGGTCCTGTCCTGTCGATCGATACCGAAGGCTGTCGGGCGACGAGACGATGTTCGGATCGCCCGGACCGAGGTTGAAATCGAAGGTGCCGCGCAGAACGACGACCTCGTAGTTCCCGCTGCCGAGATAGACCGTCGGATTCCGGGTGACATAGGAGACCGCCACAGCGCTAGGATCGTACCGATGCCGCGCGACGGATCGGGCAGGTACGTCCGGACGGACGGTGTGCGCACCGGGCCGAGGATCTGGCGTGATGCCGAGGGCGCCAGGATTCGCATCAACGCCTTGGACACAGATGCGCACGCCAACGACATGGCGGAGGCGATCTCGGAATCGCTTTCGCGGGATGGCCAGACGTCAGCAAGCGGCGACCAGCCGATGGCAGGACACCGGCACCTGCAGGTCGCAGGCGCCCTGCGTGTGGACCAATACGCGACGCTGGGCCAGGTTTACTCCCTCACTCCGGTCTGGGTGCCTTCGCCGGGCGTCGGCGGTACGGGCGACGCCATCCAGTTGACCGTGCCCGGGGACCGCTCCGGCTATCGAGAGGGTTACGCGTACCTGTTTCCGGCGCGAGCCGGAAACACTGGCCCGATCACGATCGCCGAAGGCTCTCACGGCGCCCTCTCGGCCCTGCGCGAGGATGGCCTGCCTTTCGCCGGCGGCGAGATCGTTGCAAACCAGCTGATCGCGGCGCTCTATGACGGCACCCGGTTTCTGACCAACATCGGCCGGCGCTTCTGGTCCGGCACCCAGGCGCAGCTCGACGGGATCGCGACGAAGCGCGCCGGCGTCGTCTATCTGGTCCTGCCGAGTCGCTGATGGCTGTCATTCGCCGCGCGATCGAGCGGGCAGCGCAGCATGCAACCGCGCGCACGCAGTCGGCGCGCGGCGTCTCTCCGGCGCCGTCGCTCGGCCTGGATCTGATCCGGCCCGCGACCGACATTGGCCCGCGGCACGCGGTTCGGCTGGTGAACTTCACCGCCCGCCACGGTCGCGTTCAGAGTCGGCCCGGGCTTGTGGTCCATGCCGACGTCGCCGGCGAGAACAAGGCGATCGAAACGATTCGCGAGCACGGCAGCCGGCTTTATGCAGCAAGCGCCGACACGATCTGGGAGGTTGCTGCCAGCCCGGTAGCGCGCGTCGAGTCGCTCACTGCCGGCCGCTTTCAGACGGCCAGGCTCGCTGACAGGATGATCTGGGTGAACGGGGTTGACGCGCCGCGGCTGGTCGATTCGGCGGGCGCGTGGACGGAAGGCAATTGGAACCCTGAGACGGTCCCTGTTGCCCGGTTCAGGACGGTCACTACCCATCGCGGTCGGCTTTACTTCACGGTCGCCGGGTCTCCCGTGATCTGGTATGGCGGCGCCGGCGAAATCTCGGGCACCCTGACGTCCGTCGATCTGTCTCTCGTCTATTCTGGCGGGGCCTGCGTCGGGATCGGTTCGTTGTCCATCGCCGGCAGCGCCGGACCCGACGACCTGGCCGTCTTCTTCATGGCCGACGGCACTGCGCTTCTCTACCGCGGCTCCTATCCCGGATCCGACGACTGGACGATCGTCGGTCGCTATCCGCTGCCGCCGCTGGTTTCCGACCGGCCGCTGATCCCGTGGGGAGGTGACCTGGTCGCGCTGACCCGAGAGGGGTACACCAGCATCCGTCAGTACCTCGACGCCGGCGACGTGCCGACTGATCATTCCCAGCGCGCTCTGTCAGCGCGGATCTCTCCGCTGGTGCAGGACGCCGTCGCGGAGATGGGCACCTGGGACCCGGTGCGCTGGCCCGACCAGGGGCTGCTCATCGTGAGCACCTCGGACGGCAGCCAGCATGTTCTGGACATTCAGAGTGGGGCCTGGTCGGTTTGGTCCGGCTGGGACGTACGTTCCTGGGGCCTGCTCGGCGACGGCAGCTTGCTTGTCGGCCTGCTCGGCGGCCGAATCGGTCGGGTGACCTTTGGCGTCGACGACTTCGGCGAGCCGTTCAGCGCCAGCGCTCGCTCCGGATGGGACTATCTCGGCAGCGCCTATGACAAGCACTTCCGCGCCCTTCGTCCGCACGTCGAACTGCAGGGGGGCTCGGCTTCTTTGCGCGTCTCGGTGGATACCGACTACGACACGCGGAACCGGGCGAGCCGGCAGGTTTCGATCAGGGGTTCAGGGCCGCAGTGGGGCGAGGCCGAGTGGGGCGAGGCCGAGTGGGGAGCCGGTCAGGTGCTCACGAGCTCGTGGCGCCGGTTGTCTCGGGTGGGGGCGGCAGTTTCGCTCGGGGTCGACGTGGAGATCAATGGATCCCAGGGCGTGGCGTGGCTCGAAACCGACCTCCTGTACAACCAGACCTCTGGCATTTCGTGATCGTCGTCGACTTCAATCCGGAAGCCGTTCACCTGGTCGAGGAACTCGCGCCGACGCCGGCGAAGCCGGTCGAGTCGGACGTCCGCACCATCGCGCGCGTACGTGAAGACGGCGAGGTGGTCGCGGCCGCGCTTGTTGCCGATCGGCGGATGTTGCCGCATGGCGCGACCGTCGAGGTCGGGATCGCCGGCCGGCCGCGGGCGATCACCCGGGGATTTCTGCTCGCCGTGATGGACGAGGCCTGCGCCGGCGTTACGCGCGTCGAAGCCCGTACGCGCTATGGCCATCGGGCAGTCGCCCGGCTGCTTTGGTGGCTCGGCTGGCAGGTCGAGGCCTGGATGACGCGCGCCTGGGACGGTCGCGAGGATGCGCTGCTGTGGTCAATCACGCCGGAGCAATGGGCTGCCCGGCGCCGGACGATTCAGGCCGGTTCTATACTGCGGCCACATGAATCCGGTGCGAGGCCCTCTTCGTTCGGCGCGCATGCGCCCTCTGGTTGACGACGAGTTCGGCCGGCAACGCCGGAACTCTCTCGGCATGCCACCGCGGCCAGCCGCTGCGGGCGGCCGTTCGCAACCGACCGGGGTGACGTCCGGCGGCGTACGGGCTCGGCCGACCCCGATGCGCGCGACCGCGGGCGGCCTCCAGGCGCGGCCCGGTCCAGCTTCCGCTGGACGACGCGTCACGCCCACCGGCGAGGGCGGAGCCTTGGTCTACGACCCGAGAGAGGCCGAGCGCTTCCACAACATTCATGAGCGGCGCGACCCGGGCGACACGCTGGTTCTGCCGATGTATGGCCCGAACGGCGAGCGCCTGGACCGCCCCGGGGAGACGTTGTCGGAGTACATTGCTCGAACCAGCCGCGGCGTGCCGTCTCACGGCGGCCGCGCCGGTGGCGCTGGCGGCTCCAGACCAGGTTCCGGGGGCGGCGGCACGGGTGCAGGCGTAGCTGGAGCGCCAGCGGGACCTGCAGACGTTCAGGGAATCGCCGCGGGCCAGCAGGGCCAGTTCGGGGTTCGGGCGGGCCCCCAGGTCCAGGCCTCCGGCACCTACTACAGCGTCGCGCCCGAGGGGCGTATCGCACCCGAGCAGGGCATTGCCGCATCGGGTCGCTACTACGAGGCGCCGACAAGCAGTCGGGCGCTGCCTGGCAACGAGGCGCTGTTCGGAAACGACCTGTCCGGAGACGCGCTGCAGCGAGCCACCTACGAGCTGGGTCGCCGCCAGCTGCAGCCGGCGTTCGACGAGCGGCGCGCTCAGATCGCGCAGTCCCTGGTCGACCGCGGCGTCCCGGTCGGCTCCGAAGCCTACGAGCGCGAGCTCGACCGGTACGACCGTCGCCGGAACGAAGCGCTCGGCGACCTGGCGCTGCGATCGGTCGGCGCCGGCCGCGCCGAGCAAAGCCGCATCCTTGGCCATATCCAATCGCTGCGCGGCCAGGAGTTCGACGAGGACCTCCGCGGCCGCCAGTTCAGCGCCCGCGAGCAGGCCCGGCGATACGCCGAGGAGCTCGGCGCCGCGCGGGAACGGTTCGGACAGAACCTCGAGGCGAGCCGCGAGAACTTCAGCCGTCGCGCCACGTCGGCCCAGATCAACGCAGCTGAGCAGGGGCGCCGGTTCCAGGAAGGTCTGGCGGCGAACCGAGAGAACTTCGACCAGCAGTATCGGCGGCGGGCGTTCGACGCTGCAGAGTCAGCCCGGCGCTTCGACGAGCTTTCGCGATCACAGGCCCAGACCCATGGAATCAACCTCGCAAACCGGCAGTTCGAGGAGTCGCGGGACCTGGCCAACCGGCAGCTCGACGAAGGGCGTCGCCAGTTCGACCTGGGCTACGGCCTCGACCGCGATCGTCTCGGCGAGTCGCGGGCCGGCCGGCTGTTCAGCCAGGACCTGGCCAACCAGCAGCTGGGCGAACAGCGCCGTCAGTTCGACCTGGGCCTCGGCGAGTCGCGCGCCGGGCGAATCTTCGGTCAGGACCTGGCCAACCGGCAGCTGGGCGAACAGCGCCGTCAGTTCGACCTGGGCCTCGGCGAGTCGCGCGCCGGGCGAATCTTCGGTCAGGACCTGGCCAACCGGCAGTTCGAAGCCGACCAGACGGCGCGCCAGGTCAGCGAGGACCTGGCGCGGCAGGGCCTCAGCCTGCAGCAGCAGGAGCAGGCGTTTTACCAGCGGATGGCGCGCCTCGGCTTCGACGCCCAGCAAACTCAGAAGGCCTGGGCGAACCGGATGGCGGAAGACGCGTTTCGCCACGACCAGGAGCTCAGCCGCCTTGCGTACCAGGGCGGCGTTTCGGAGGGAGGGGGCTAGATGGCGTTTTGGGCAGCCGCGGCGCCGGCGTTGATCGGGGCCGCAGGGTCGCTGCTCGGCGGCCTGCTCGGCGACCGGTCGCAGCGAAAGCAGCAGCGGCAGAACTTCGAGAACCAGCTCAAGTTGCTCCGGGAGCAGACGCGCCTGTCCCAGGTGGGCCTGAGCAACCCGTGGCGCACGGTCAACTGGGAGGGCCCGCTGAACAACCGCCGCCAGGTCGTCACGCTGAATCCGCGAGATCAGGAGGCTCTCGACCAGCATCGTGCCTATCGTTCCCTGGTGATGGCGAACTGGAACCCGCGGGGCGGCTGGTTCGATGACGAGCGGAGCGAGCCGGCCGCGCCGGCGCCCGCAGTGGGCCAGCAGGAGCCCGGGTCGCTGGCCGCCTTGATGGGCGGCCGCGCCGACGCCGGCCGAGGCGACGCAGACCTGGCGCGTGTGTTGGCTGCCGCCCGCATGGCCAGAATGCGCTGATGCCGCAGCCCGTTCCAGGTTTCGATCGCCGGGGCATCTTCCAGGCCTCGCCTGTTTACCGCCCGTCGCGCGAGCTCGCCTGGATGCAGGTAGCGCAGCGTCCGACCGGCCACTGGAGCGGCGACGTCTTCACCGGGCTCGCGTCGGCAATCGGCCTCGGCCGCCAGAGCGCCGCGCGGGAGCGCGAGGAGCAGAAGGCTCTCAACCTGCAGCAGCAGCAGCTCGCCAATCAGCAGGCGTTCGCGGCCGAGTTCTTCGGCACGGATCCGGAGCGCGCCCGCGTGCTGCTCGAGAACGAGCCCCTGCGGGAGCTTTTCGTCCAGCGCCGGCGCCAGGCCCAGGAGGCGGCGCAGCGCACCCGGGAGGAGGAATCGGCCGCCGAGCTCGCGCGCATCCGGACGGACGCCCTGGCGCAGATTCCGGAGATCGGTCCGGAGCGGGCCGCGGCGATCGAGCGGATCGCCGGCGATCGAGGCGTCGACCTCATTCTCCAGAGCCTGCGTCCGGAAATCGACCTGCAGCCAGCGATCGACTATCTCGTTTCGCAGGGGGAGGATCCGGAGGAGGCCCGCGGCGGCCTTGCAGCTGGCTTGACGGCCGAGCAGATGCTCGACCGCCTGGACGCCGAGCGCCGGGAGGCGCAGGGCGGAAGCGATGGCTGGGAGCGCGGTACGGGCACTCTGCAGAACACGCAGTTTCGCCGGCTGCCGGACGGCTCGTTCGAAGCGCAGCCGATTCCGGGCACGGAGGGCGCCGGCGGCGGCGGCAAGCCGCTCACCGAAGCCCAGGCGAAGTCCGCGAACGCCGCGACGGCGATCGCACTCGCCATGACCGACCTGCTCGCTCCTGGCCAGGGGGGCCGGCCGCGGTTCGAGTCGCTTACCAATGTCGGCAACCGGGTCGTCGACCGTCTTCTGCCGGGCGCCGTCGGCCTGGGCGAGGACTATGAGATCGCGTCGAGGGCCGCGAGCCGCGCGGTGGAAGGCCTGCTCCGTCAGGCCAGCGGCGCCGCCACTCCCGACCAGGAGGTCGCGCGATACATCCGCGATCTGGCGCCCGGGCTTGGCGACGAGCCCGGGACGGTCCGGCACAAGCTCGAGCAGCTGGCGATCCTCGGCGAGCTGCAGGGCCAGCTGGCCCAGGGCATCCAGTTTCCCAAGCTGATCGCGCTGGTGAACGAGCGAATAGCTCAGGGCGACGCGCTCGCGCGCTTCATGCCGAACACCGAGCCGGCGCCAGGCGCCGCGGCGTCGACCAGCGGCATGCACGCGCGGCCGGCGATGCCCCGCACGCTGGCTGACGTCGCCCGGGCCCGGGGGTTGATGTAAATGCCCTGGACGATCGAGGAGGCCATGAACCTTTCCGACGAGGACCTCCTCGCCGCGATCGAGCGTTATGGCGGTGACTACGAGCTGACGGCCATGACGGAGTCTGACGATTCGACGGCCGGACCGACTGGTTTCGACTACGGCAATCTTCTGGGCGGCCGTGACGATCGCCGTCAGCGATCGATGACCCAGGAGGAGCGCGACGCAGCGGCTCGGGAGGCCCTGGTGAACGCGCTCGTCACCGCGGCGCCGGTGCCGGGCGGCCGCGCCGCGGGCCTGGCTGGCCGTGGAGTGGCCAGAGCCGCTGGGAAGCCGCTGGACGCCGTTCTGGGCGCGACCACGGGCCGCGGTGCGAAACGAATGCGAGCGCTTCGCCAGGCCGGGCGCTATCCGGAGCGCGCCGGACGCGACAAGGCCGGCCGGTTCTCGGGCGCTCCTCCACGGCCTGGCCAAGAGCGCTGGTTTCGCCAGGGCGGCGGCGCGTTCGCGGGGCAACTGGCGACCAGCGGCGTGACGAGCATGGCCGTTCCGAGCGTCGCGCCGGCGGCGATTCTCGGCCTGGCGCTGCAGTCGCCGCGGGTGATCGGCGCCCTGCAGTACGCCACCGGCGCTCTGGGTCGGCTGGGAGCGCGCGTGCCCGCGGGCACCGGCGCTGCCGGCGCGGGAACCGGCCTAGCCGCACTTCTCGCCGCGGCGAGGGGCTCGCGCTGAGCTGGAAAGACGACGCGGCCGACGCGGCCGACGCCGCTCACCAGGTTCTGCGGGACATCGCCAAAGATTCGAAGCTGGCGCCGGCGGCCCGGGTTACCGCGTCGCGGGCGCTCATCGATCTGGCGGAGTCTGTGAAGTCACCGGCCGAACCTCCGGATGCGACCTCTCCGTCATTCGAATCCGTGCCGGACGGCGTCAATCTGACACCTGAGACGGCCCAGCTGGCGCTTGCCGAGCTCCGTGCGTGGTTGGTGACCGCGACGGGCGGAGGCTCCAGGTCGATCGACGCAATCGATCAGGCCGCGCAAACGATCCGCGACGAGTTCGCGCCGCGCTGACGCCCGAAAACCCTCGCAATATCGCTTCGTCGAAGCCCGGCAAAAGGGCGGAAATAGGCGGAAATTCCGAGAGGATCTATAGTTGGGGCAAAAGAACACCCTGCTTCACGACCCTCTTAGACGGGTCGCGGCGCCGGAATACAACACGGGGCTCCCCTGAAATAGGCGCCAACCTTGGTCGTGAAGCTTGGGTGTTTTCTGCGGCCCGTCACCTTTTCGGCCACTCGAGCCTATGCTCTATCCTCAATAAGCTCTGATGGTCGCCCCAGAAACAACAACGCCCAACCACCCCTTCGATTTCGTTGGCCTGAGATCAGCAGGTGGCTGGACGCCGGATAAAGCGTCATCAGCATAGCACGGAACCGCCGCGACGGGACTGACCGGGGTTCCGGATCTCCCCAGGGGGGGGACAGCGTGACGTCGTCGCTCGACCTCGAGGTCGAAAACGACTCGACGCTGGGCCCTGGATCGATCGCGGCAATGTCGATCGAAGCCATCGTCGGCATCCCGGCAGAGCCCTTCTGATGGCGATTCGCTGGCATCGGCCTGCGGACGTGCGCGAGCGAGCGTGGCTCGACGCGTACCAGACCGGCACCGACGATCACGAACCCCAGTTCGTCGATCCCTGGAAGGTGAGCGAACTTCGGTTCTGGGTGAAGAGACGGGCCTACTTGGAGAAGCAGAATCCGTCCGAGCTGACGCTTCGACAGTGCGCGTTTCGCCGCGCGAGGCGCAACGCACCTCACCTCTCCGATTCCGTTATCGCCCGGATCGTCCAGGGCGTCGAACGCCAGGCCGAGTTCTACTGCACCCGCACGATCAGCGAGCGGTTCAGGAAGCGCCAGGCTCGCCGCGGCCGCCTGGGCGGCGTCGCCGGCGATTCACGGCCGGGAGGCCTGGCGCGCGGCGTCGCGATCCGCCTCAGAAACCAGGAACGCGACAAGGCGATCCGTCGGGCCATGTGGCGACGTGACAACCAGCGCCGGCGTGGCGAGCCCCGGCGCCCGGTCCGCGAGATCGCGGCCGAGCACAGCGTGAGCCGTACATTCTGCTACTACGTTCAGCACAGACACCTCCAGCTCGAGCACCCGGAGTCGCGCACCTGTCCGAAGTGCCACGGCCGCGGAGTGATCGTCGATCTGGAGACGAACTCCGCGCGGTTGTGCTCGTGCCGGCCGGCACCGCCGCCGCTCGAGGAGCCTGAACCGGCGCCGCGGCGCCGTGAGCTGGAGCGGCTCGACCTCGGCGCAGCGATCCGCGGACTCCCGCTCTTATTCGCCAGCGCGCCGGCGCAAGCCGGCGCTTCCGGATCCGGTGCGTCAGAGACGGATCGGCGCCCGGGGCCTGGCGTTGATGAGGAATCCCCTCTGGATCCGCCGGATGCCGTAGGCGTCCGGCCAGCGATCGCCGCCGGCGAGAGCCGGCGACCGCCGTCCCTCCGGGTGCGGCACCATGGGGGGCGCACCCCGGAGAGAGGATTGCATGCTGACAGTTTGGGTGCTTCGACCACGGATCGGGCCGGTTCGGCGGCCTCGAGGGCGCCCCCAGGTGCCGACAGTTCGATCGACCGACCACCAGGCCAGCGCTTCGAATCGGCCGCGGACTGCGGGACGGGGGAGGTCTGTCTCGACTGCCGCGGGCTTGGGTTCGTCGGCGAGCTGGGCGCCCTCGAGGCGTGCACGTGCGCCGCTGGCCAGGCGTGGGCCGAGCGGCGGCGGAAGAGGCCCTGAGGACCCAACAA
>JAPPBK010000405.1 GCA_026705105.1 Chloroflexota bacterium
AGGCTGCGAGGCTGTCGGTCGGCGCCACCTGCTCCCTGCGTAACGCAGCGACCGGGCGGTCTCGCGGTTGGTCTGTTCCGTTCCTCGCTCAGTGACCACAACAGGGTTCCATTTGTGGCTGTAGCCGTTTGGGTCGTTGCGCTAGACTGCATCGACACTCAGCGTGAGAGCACACGCGAGACGAAGGAGCGAGTTTCATGAGTGAACGCAACTATTGGCAGCGGATGAAGCGCAACCGGATGAGTCGGCGCGCGCTGCTCCGCGCATCGGGGCGCGCCGGCGTCGGCGCCGCCGGTTTGGCGCTAGTGGGCTGTGGCGACGACGACGATGACGGTCAGGCGGCCGCGCAAGTCCAGCAGCAGGACCAGCAGCAGCAGCAGGCGATGCAGCAACAGCAGCAGGGCCAGCAGCAGCAGCAGGCGATGCAACAGCAGGATGAGCAACAGGCCGAGCAACAGGCCGTTGCCGCCGCGCAGCAGGAGGAGCAGGAACAGCAGCAGGCCATGCAGCAGCAGGCGGCCGGCGCCGACCGCTACGGCGGCACCCTGCGCTTCTCGACTCCGGCGGCGACGCACGACTTCTTCGACCCGCACCGCGGCGTGTTCGGCCCCACCCAGTACTGGATGGGGTTCTACATGAACTACATGATCCGCTGGGCCTCGAAGGAAGGCGGGATCATGGAGGAGGACATCACCTCCTTGCCTGAGCTGCCCGACGCCGAGACGTACATCTTCAGTGTCGACCGCGGCGCCCGCTTCTGGGACCAGTACCCGACCGAGGGTGGCCGCGAGGTGAACGCCAGCGACATCGTGATCAACTTCGACCGTCAGATTGCGGCGCTTGACGCTGAGGGCAACCCCGACGCGCGCTTCCGCGGACAGGACGCGTTCAAGAAGACCGCCTTCCACGAGGCGGTCGACGAGACCACATTCCTCGCACGCACCGACGGCCCGGATGCGACGTACCTTGGCGGTACCATTCTGCGCCCCTTCTCCTGGATTACCTCCCCCGAGGGGATCCAGGAGTTCGGTACCCGTTGGCGTGACGAAACCGCCAATGTCTCCTTGTCGTCTGGCACAGGCCCGTACATTCCACAGTCATATGACCCGGACATCGGCATCTACCTGGAGCGCAACCCCAGCTACTGGAAGAACGCCGACGACGGTAGCCAGCTGCCGTTCATGGACGCGGTCGAGTTCGTCAACTTGACCGACGCGACCGCCGTTGACGCCGCCTACCGAGGCAAGGGCATCGACATTGGCGGCTTCCCACTCTCCGCTGTGCAGGTGGAAGAGCTGGCCGGCGACTTCCCCGAGCACGAGGTCCGCGAGGCGGCCTTCGGGTTCACCATCGTCACCGTGATGGGCACCTACCAGCCAGGCTGGGAGGGCTCCGACGGACTGGGCAACCCCTATCTCGACCGTCGCTTCGCCTACGCAATGCAGGTCGCGGTTGACCGTGACCTGCTGATCGACGCGGTCTACCTGGGCGCGGCCAAGCCCTCGGCGACGCACTTCTGTCCCTGGTTCTCGACCTACTGGACGATTCCGCCGGAGGAACTGCGCACGGTTCCGGGCTTCCGCCTGAACCGCGACGAAGACATCGCGCTCTGCCGCGAGTTGATCGCTGCCTCCGGTTTCGACACCGATCGCACGGTGACGATCTACATTCCGGACCTCTGGGAGCAGACCTACCCGGGCATCACCGAGACAACGCGCAACATGTACGCCGAGGCGACCGGCATCAACGTCGAGCTGGACATTCAGCCCTACACGGTGATGCAGGACCGCTACGACAATCAGACGTTCCCCGGCCGCGCGCCGACGTGGACGAACCCGCCGGCCGACCTCGACCCGACGGCGCAGTTCACGCTCTCGCTCAAGGTTGGAGGCGCTTCCAACCTGACCCAGTACAACTACGCGCCGACCGAGGAAATCGTCGACGAGATGGCGCTCACGCTTGATACCGAGCAGCGTCGCGACATGGGTCTCCGCGTGCAGCGCATCGGCCTCGGCGTCGACGAAGAGCACGGACTGGACGGCATCTTCGGATGGTTCGGTGTGATGAACGGCATCGCCCCGACGATCTGGTGGCCGTACGTCAACCGCCCGGACCACACCTGGCAGTTCGCGCACGACTCGCACAACTTCGACAAGGCGTGGGTCGACACCAGCCACCCGGAGTACTCGGCCTAGGACACGGCTCCGTTCCAGAAGCTCAATCAACGCGGAGAGGGGGCAATCTGCGGTTCGCAGATGCCCCCTCATTCCGCCCATACGTTGATCGCGTAAACGCCGACCATGCAGAAGTACATCATTCGTCGAATTCTGCTCGTGATCCCCACGCTGTGGCTGGTGATTTCGCTTCTGTTCATCGGACTCAACCTGTTGCCGGGCGACTACGTCACGATCAAACTGGCCAATCTCGAGGCATCAGGCGCGACCAAGATCGAGGCAGATGTCGTCGGCGAACATGAAGTGGAGAAGACACTTCATCGAGTAGTCGGAGGCGACTCCCTGTCATCGATTGCGACGCAGTACGGCGGGACCGTCGAGGATCTGCTCGCGGTCAATGCCAACCTGGATGCCGATTCAGAGTTGCGGCCCGGCTCGACGATCATCGTGATTGATGGACAACTCTTGTCCAGCATTTCGCGCACGGCGAGGCTGGCTCTGCCCGAGAACACCGATGACGGCGTCGCGCTGCTCCAGGAGCGCAATCCCACAGTCGAGTTCGGGACGTTCGCCGGCGAGCCCTTCGCGCCATCGGGAACCACGCTCACTCTGCGAGAGAGCACCACCTTGCGGGAGCTCGCGTCGGTCAACCGGGTGAACCCCGAGGATTACATGAACGTCAACCTTGAGGGCACACCGGCCAACGAGGATGGCAACCTGACTCCTGACACGCCGCTGTTCCCAGGCGAGACGTTCATCTCACCGACTCGTGAGATCACCGAAGCGAGCATCAAGAACCGGCTCGGGATCGACAAGTCGCTCGGCGTCCAGTACGGCGAGTTTCTCTGGGACACCATCCGCTTCCAGTTCCGACCCTCGTTCCAGACCAACGAACCGTCGATGGATATCTTCCTGCGCACCCTGCCGCGGACTCTGCACCTGAACATCTATGCGCTGATCGTTGCGATCATTGTGGCGCTGCCGGTGGGCATTTTCTCGGCAATGCGCCAGGACCAGGCGCCCGACTATCTACTGCGCGGATTCGCCATCTTCGCCCTCGCCGCCCCGCCGTTCTGGATCGCGACGATGCTGATCTTCGTCGTCTCGCCCGGCTCGCTGTTTGAAGGAGGGCTGTGGTCGATTCCGCTTGCGGAAGAGGAGGCGCGCAGTATCTTCACCTCGGTCGAGGGGTTCTTTGCGCTCTACACGATCCCGGCGGTCGCCGGCGGCATTGCTGCGGGCGCCGGTCTGATGCGGATCACGCGCTCGGAGCTGCTTGAGGTCTTGCGCCAGGATTACGTGCGCACGGCCTGGTCCAAGGGGCTGCGCGAACGAGCAGTCATCCGCCGCCACGCACTGCGCAACGCGATGGTGCCGGTCTTGAGCGTCTTCGGACTCCAGCTCGCCGCGTTGGTCGGCGGCAACATCATCCTTGAGGTGTTGTTCAAC
>JAPPBK010000159.1 GCA_026705105.1 Chloroflexota bacterium
CCGGCGGACCCAGCTCGATCGCCGCCGCCACACGCTCGGCCGCCGCCGCCACACGCTCGGCCGCGTCGGCGTAGTCATCCTCGTCTTGCGGAAACACGATGATCACCGCGTCGGCGCGCTCAGCTTCGGACTCGCTCGGCAGCGGCGCGTCGGGCGACACGGCCAGCAGTGCGCGGACATCATCCATGGCGTAAATCCATCATGCCATCTTGCGATCGTTAGTTGGGGTTGAAGCCGTCGATTCGTTCGAGCAGCTCGTCCTGCCGGTCGAACGGACCAACCACGGCGCCGGCAAGATTGCCTTCCCGGACGACTCGTTGGGCAACGCGTTGAATCGCGGCCGCCGTGACGGCCTCGTATCCGGCGATGGTCTCCTCGACCGGCTCAATGAATCCGTTCGAGAGCAGCATCCCGCCGGCCCGGTGGCACCAGCTCGCCGCCGCATCAAGCCCCAGTCTGAACGAGCCCACGACGTGCTCGCGCACCCGCTCCAACTCGTCCGCCTCGACCGCTTCCGTGGTCAGCTTGCACAGTTCGTCCAGGGCCACGTCCACGGTCTCCAGCACGTGCTCCGCGGTCACCCCAGCCATGATTGAGAGATGCCCCGCGTCGTCGAACGCCGTCGGATGCGAGCCGACCGAGTAGGCCAGCCCACGCTTCTCGCGTATCTCGGTGAACAGCCGCGAACTCATCCCGCCGCCCAGCACCTCGTTGAGCAGCGTCATCGCGTACCGATCCGGATCCAGCCGGTGGAACGACTTCAAGGCCAGCGCCAGACTGCACTGTTCCAGATCGCGCACCTCGACCTGCGCCGGATTGTCGGGCATCGCGTCCAGGGCCGCGGAGCGCCCCGGCGGCGCCTCGGCGGCGCCCTCCGGCCAGCCGTCGCCCCAGTGCCGTTCGGCCAGCTCCACCACTTCCTCTCGCTCGACGTTGCCGGCAACCGAAAGCACGATGTTGGCCGGTCGATAGAACGTCTCGATGTGCTCGGCCAGGTGCTCCCGAGTCACCGCTCCGACCGACTCCAGATCGCCCGCGATCTCCCAGCCCAGCGGCTGATCGCCGTATGTCACCTGGGTCAGCAACTGACCGACGCGCTGACCGGGCTGGTCGTGGGCTCGGCGTATCTCCGAGCAGATCACCGTGCGCTCGCGTTCAATCTCCTGCTCCGCCAGTAGCGAATGACGGACTGAGTCGGCCAGGACATCCATGGCCAACGGCAAACGGTCGAACGGGACGCGGTTCCAGTAACTCGTCAGTTCGCGGGACGTGAAGGCGTTCAGCGACCCGCCCGCGCCCTCGATGGCGGCGGAGATCGCCGTGGGCTCGGGACGCGACGCCGTGCCCTTGAACAGCATGTGCTCGAGGTAATGCGACAGCCCCAGCGTCTCGCGCGCTTCGTCGCGCGACCCGACGCCGACATACGCCGCCAGCACCGCCGCCTGCGAGTGCGGGATCGCGGTGACCACGACCCGTAGTCTGTTGTCCAATGCGTCGATGGTCGGCTCAACGGAGGCCTGGTTGTCGGTGAGCTTCGGCATGGGCTGTCTCAGCATACTCGCGCCTGCCTATGCTCAATCCAACCTGAAGGTGAAGAGTCGATGCAGGCATTCGTTGAGGCGCGCTACGAGTATCACTGGGCGCCGCTGCTCGGCTGTCTGGTCGGACAGCTGGACCATCTCGGCGCGGCGCAGTCGAGCCATGTCATCGGCGCGGTAACCGGGATTAGCTACCAGCCGCCTCAGGACGCCGAGCTCCCGGAGCTGCTTGAAGACGGACTGGCTTCGCTCGGCGTTTCCGCTCGGATCACCAGCCTCAGCCACCCCAATCGCTTGCAACGATTCCGCGTACGCAGACGCATCCGCCAGGAGCTGCGAACCGGGCGCGCGGTCACGACCCATGGCGTCGGCGTCTCCGCATTCGGTCCGGTCTGGGGACTGATCGTCGGCGTCGATGACGACCGCGGCGCCTGGCGCCGCGATGGCCCGATGACCGAGCAGGTCTCGCCCTGGCTGCCGGAGACGGAGTTCAACGCCGCGCCGGCGGTGATCGCCATCGCCGCCCGCCGCAGCGGCGAACCCGCGCCCGAGCGCGTTCCACAGGTCGCCGACGAGGCCATGGCCCGATCGCTTGACCGAGCCCGCAGCGATCTGCTCGATCGGATCGAAGTGTTGGACAGCGCGGTCGAGGTCGAGGCGCAGCAGTACTCCTACGAGGCTCAGGCGCTCGCCGCGAACTGGGGAGAGGCCGCCGCCTTCTGGCGCGAGTTCCGGCACGACCAATACACACCGGTGGCTCAACAGGTGGCGGTCACGCTGTCTCGATTTGCGACCCTGTTTCCCTACCCGATGGGCGGCCAACCCAACAGTCCAGGCGTCCGCAGTACCGCAGTCCACATTCTGCGCGATGCCGCGGACGCGCTGACCACCGGCCATTGATACACTCCCAACGAAGCCGCAACGGAGTCTGCGATGGCCATCAGCGTCAAGCTCTTCATGACTCTGGTTCCGCTCTCCAAATCAAAGCAGTCCAACCTCTCCGTCGACTGGTTCGACGGCATTACGGCCCAGCACATCCTTGAGGCGGAGGAGTTCTCCGAGCAGGACCAGGAGGCGATCGCGGTGGTGATCAACTCCGTTCAGGCCCAGCCGGACGATCCGCTCAACGACGGCGACGAAGTCGACCTGCTGGTCAATCTGCAAGGCGGTTGATCCGGCGGTTGAACTGGCGGCTGGTCGGTCGGTTGATTGGATCAACGAGCGAAACGGAGCGACTCCACGCCTGTGACCCGAGAGCAACCGAGGCCCAAGTACATCTTCATCACCGGCGGTGTCATCTCCTCCGTCGGCAAGGGCATCACCACCGCCTCGCTGGGACGACTGCTCCAGTCGCGCGGCCTCTCCGTCACCGTCCAGAAGCTCGACCCGTACCTCAACGTTGACCCGGGCACGATGTCTCCGTACCAGCACGGCGAGGTTTATGTCACCGACGACGGCGCCGAAACCGACCTCGACCTCGGACACTATGAGCGCTTCCTCGACCAGAACCTGACCTCGGCCTCATCCGTCACGATGGGCCAGATCTCGGCCTCGGTGATCGAACGCGAGCGCCGCGGCGACTACCTCGGCGGCACGATTCAGACCGTCCCCCACGTCACCGACCTGGTCAAAGAGCGGGTGCGCGGCCTGGCCGTGGAATCGGGCGTCAATGTCCTGATCGTCGAGGTGGGCGGCACGGTCGGCGACATCGAAGGTCAAGCCTTCCTCGAAGCCATCCGCCAGATGCGCTACGAGGAGCCGCGCAACGGCACGCTCGCGATTCACGTGACACCGCTGTTCCACCTCAAGGCGACCAACGAACTCAAGACCAAGCCCACCCAGCACTCGGTGCGCACCCTGCGCAGCATGGGCATCCAGCCCGACGTGATCATCTCGCGCACCGATATCCCCGCCGACGAGTCGATCACCGACAAGCTCGCCCTGTTCTGCGACGTGCCCGCCGAAGCGGTGATGACTCTCGAAACCGCGCGCTCGATCTACCAGGTGCCCTCGATCCTCGAACAGGCGGGACTGACCGATCTGACCCTGGAACGGCTTGGCCTCGCGCCCGGCCCCTGCATG
>JAPPBK010000242.1 GCA_026705105.1 Chloroflexota bacterium
CGCGGGTGTCGGCGCCGGCGGTGGCGGCGGGGCCGCGGCCGGCTGAGGCGGGGTCGGGGGCGCTGAGGGCGCTCGCAGCGTGGCCGCCGGGGCCGCCGGTGGACTCGCCGCGGGAGTCGGCGCGACCGCGGCAACAGCCGACGGCTCGCTGCCGCCGGCCTGCGCAATCTGCCGCGCCATCAGTTCGGCCTGTTCGCGTCGCGCGCGCTCGTTGCGCAGCTGTAGCTCGAGGTGGTCGATCCGCTCCTCCGTCAGCTCGCGCTCAAGCCGCTGCTGCGACTGCAGCGCGCGATAGATCCAGAGGATCGCGGCCCAAGGCAAGAGGACGCGCAGTACGGTGGCGATGATTTGCAAGGCGGTTCTCCTCAGCTCGGCGCGCCCGCCGCTCCGGCGGATCGCGCTTCCGGGATCACGCGGGTCGTGCGTCCCGCATTACGGCGTCTGCCGTTCCAGCACTACGACGTCTGCCGTTCCAGCAGGACGCTGACCGCGTCAAGGCCGTTGACGGCCAGCGTCAACCGATCCTGCGCGGACAGCGCCTCCAGTTCAGCCAGCGTCTCGTCGCGCATCGACACCGGGTCCGCCGCGCCCAGAATCGCCGCAGGACCTTCGTCGTCGAACGAAAGCTGCAGCTCGCGCAGCGCGCCCTCCTCGGTCACGATGACGCAGCCGATGTTCTTGTCGCGCACACCGTCCGGCTCGACCTCGACGCCCATGGTGAAGAAGGCGCCGGGGAAGGGCGGGAACGGCCGCAACTCCAGCGCCGCTTCGCGCAGCAACGCCTCGACCTGCTCGGCCGCCGCCGACAGCGCTTCGTCTGCCAGCCGCTTGCGCATCTGCGTTCGCACGGCCCGCTGGGTCGCGGATGCGGGATCGGGATCGGACATGT
The DNA here is from genome assembly GCA_026705105.1 of Chloroflexota bacterium. Taxonomy (GTDB): domain Bacteria; phylum Chloroflexota; class Dehalococcoidia; order Bin125; family Bin125; genus Bin125. The sequence continues at coordinate 890 of JAPPBK010000242.1, forward strand.
TGCTCGCTCGTCCGGTCGGTGCGGCTCAATCATTTCAGCTCGCTGAAACCTGAGTATACGCAGCGTCGGGCGCAGGAGCCGTCAGCCAGGCGACTTGGCCCGACCGGGCCAGGCGACTTGGCCCGACCGGGCCAGGCGACTTGGCGCGACGCGGGCAAGCCTCAGGCGAACAAGTGGCTACGATAATCGAGGGACGGGCGCACGACGAGGTTGACGCATAGGACGCATGGATGAGCCAAGCGACACCTGACGACGGGAATGAACCGGAACAGATCTGGAGCTCGCAGCTCCGAATCGCCGCAGGCCGCGCGGTTGATGACGCGCCCCAGCTGGGCTTCGCCGAACAGGTCGATCAGATTGGCCGCGTCGTTCGACTCTCGATCCTGGCCGAACCCGCCTCCGACGGTGCCGACGCCTTCATCGATCAGTTTGTGCGCCGGATCGGCGAGCTGTTCGATCCGGCCGCGCGCTCGCTGACCGGCGCGCTCAAGCTCGCCGTGGACACGGCGCACGAAGAACTGCGCAACTGGAACCGCCAGCGCCTGCCACAGGAACACGCGATGTATGGGCTCTCTTGCCTGATCCAGCGCGCCGGCCAGCCCGCCGTGCTCGGCCAGTGCGGACCGTCGGCGGCGCTCCTCGCCGGCGCCGCCGGGCAGGCCGACCTGCGCCGCCTGAGCTTTCACGCCCACGCGCCCGCCGCCTCGATCCAGGACGACGACCCGGTCGCGTCGCCGGTCGGCGCTGCCGCCCCGCTCTCCATGGAGTTCGCCGCCGCGCCCGACGCCGGGCCCGGCTGGGCGCTGCTGTTCACCTCGAATGCCGTGCCGCTGTTCGATCCCGAGCTTCGCGTCGCGCTGAGCCGCCTCGCGGTCGAGCAGACGTTGCCCCATCTGTACCCGATCATCCTCCACCTGCGCGACGCCGCCGCGCTCGCCGTCGGCTCGGCCGTCCCGAGCAGCACATCCGTCCCGTCCCGCCCGTCCCGACCGGCAAGTCCGTCCGGTCCGAGCGACGAAGCGGAGCAGGCCGCCCCGCGACAGTCCGAGGCAGCCGACGAGTTGGGCAGCGCGGACGAGCCGCAGCGGTCTGTCCGGGCTGGTCAATCCAATCTGGCCGCCACCGACCAACGCGCAGCACACCTGGCAGACCACTCGCAGACCGCTGCCGCGCCTGTGCCTCCGCCTCGGCCTGCCGCTCCCGAGGCGCTGCGTTTCGATCCACAGCCGTTCTCCGAACTCGAAGCGGTCGGCTGGCCGGTCAACCCCTTTGCCGTAGCGAACGTCCAACGCCTGGAAGGCGTGTTGCCCCGCATCGTGCTGCCGCCCGGCCCGCTCCGCCAACCGATTCTGGATCTGCGCCGCGCCCTGCCCTCGCTGGGCGAGGATCGGGCAGAACCGAGTCCCCAGCGGCCCGAGATCCGCCCGCACGCGCCGATCACCCGGAGCGCCTCGGCTCGACGCGTCGGCATCGTCCTGACGGCCATGATTGCCTTGCTGGTCGGCGTCGCCGCAGTCCTGCTCGGGCCCTCGCTCTGGCGCTCCGACGACGACCAGTTCCGCTCGCACCTGGAACGCGCCCGCAACGGGCTCGCCGCCTCCGAGCTGTCCGTCGCGACCGAGAGCGCGCGACTCGCCCTGCAGGACGCCCGCATCGAGGTCGAAACGGCGCTCGATCTCAACCCGCTCGCCCCCGAGGCGCTGCAACTGCGCGAGCAGATCGAAGCCGTGCTCGGCGAACTCAACCTCGTCCAGTCCGCCGGCGAGCTGAGCACGCTGGTCGACCTCTCGGAGTTCGGACCCGCAATCGCGCTCGGGGCGGTTCGGGCCGGCGGCGGCCGCACCTTCGTCCTCGACGACGCCGGCGGCCGCGTCTTCGCCGTCGGCAGCGAGGGAACCGCGCAGGTCATCTTCCTCGAGGGTGAATCGCTCGGGCTGGGCAGCCGGCTGCGCGCCGGACGCCCGATCTCCATCGCCTGGCAGCCCCGCCAGCCCAACGCCGCCGACGGCCTGCCGGCGAACGACGGGCTCTGGATTCTCGACTCGAACGCGCGACTCTTCCGCTGGACCGATTCGGGAGTGCTGCTCGTGCCCATCCCCGAACTTGACAGGCTCGGCTCGGTCGACGCGATCGCGGCGACCGCGGGCAGCGTCTTCCTGCTCGATCAGTCGGGCGGCGCCGTCTGGCGCTTCGCCGTCGCGCGCGACGAGCTTGGTGATCCCGCACGGGCCGTGGGGCGCACCGACCTGCTCAATGCCTCCGAGCTCCGCGCCAGCGTCAACGCCGAGGGCATTGTTGAGTTCCTGGTCGCGTCCAACGACGGCCGCCTGCGCCGCTTCCGCGGCAACGAGGAGCTGCCGCTGGCGCTTGACCTCCAGCGCGAACTGCTTGCCCCGGCCTCGATCTCACTCGGCGCCGAGTCGGGATTGATCTACGTCGTCGACCGCGGCCGCGGCCGGATCGTCGCCGTCGGCGCCGAAGGATCGGTGATTAGCCAGATCCAGTCGCCGGAAATCGCGGAACTGCGCGGCGCCTGGGTGGACGAATCCAGCGGACAGGTTGTCTATGCCCTGCCCGACACGCTGCTCGTCGGCCGACTGCCCTCCGGCCAGGAATAGCCGCCCCGGCGCCGGCCCCAGCGGCGCGATAGGCTGACCTCTGCCGGCCGTAGCTAGGACCGCCAAGACCGCAAAGACTGCCAAAACCGTTGCGAGTCTGCGCAGCGCACC
>JAPPBK010000087.1 GCA_026705105.1 Chloroflexota bacterium
AAGCCGACTGTCGCGATGGTCAACGGCGTGGCCGCCGGATTCGGCATGGATTTGGCGCTGCAGTGCGACATCCGCTATGGCTGCGAACACACCCGCTTCATCGCCTATCAGCAGGTTGGCCAGATCATCGAGAACGGCGGCGCATACTACCTGACCCGGCTGGCCGGACTGGGCCGCGCGCTCGAGTTCTCCTTCACCGGCCATCTCGACGCACAGACGGCGGCCGAGTGGGGCGTCCTCAACCGTCTCGTACCGGCCGAAGAGCTCGAGGACGAAGTCCGAGCCCTCTGCGCGCGGATCATGCGCAATCCGCCCCTCGTTACCTGGATCAACAAGCGCGTGATCCGCGCCGCGATGGACAGCACCCTGGAGACGACCGCGGTGCTCACGTCCAACGCGTCGCCGATTCTCGCCACGTCGGCGGACGCCGATGAAGCCCGCGCCGCCCTGCGCGAGCGCCGCGCCCCCAACTTCCAGGGCCGCTGATGACGGAGAGGAACACGAGATGACCGATGACACGTTCGCACGATTCCGAGGCAAAATCGCCCTGGTCTCCGGAGCTGCGGCCGGCATCTGCCGGGCCAGCGCCGAGGTTATCGCCGCCGAGGGTGGCACCGTCGCCGCCGTCGACATCAACCGCGAACTGCTCGACGGCGCGATGCTGGCGTTCGCAGAGGCGGGCGGCGGCGAGCACATGGCCTACTGCGCCAACTCGCTGGAGCAAGACGACGTCGCCGCCGTCGTCGCCGACGTGATCGACCGCTACGGGCGGATCGACATCCTGATCAACGGCGTCGGCGGCTCGACGATCATCGCCGATGCGGGCGCCGCCGTCGACGAGCTGACCATGGAGGAGTGGCAACAGGTGCTGGATTTCAACCTCAGCGGCACATTCCTCTTCTGCAACGCAGTGGTTCCGCACATGAAGCGACAGGGCAGCGGCAAGATCGTCAACTTCGCCTCGATTGCCGGGCGCGGCAAGAGCGCCACCAGTTCCAGCGCGTACTCGGCGGCCAAGGGCGGGATCATCGCCATGACGACCAAGCTCGCCCTGGAGCTCGGACCGGCAGGGATCAATGTCAACGCGATCGCACCGTCGGCCACCTTGACTGAGCGCATCCGCCGGCACTGGGAGCAACGTCCCCCGGAACTCCAGGAACAGGTAGTCGCGGCCACGCCGCTGCGCCGCATCGCCGAGCCGATCGATCAGGCCAACGTAGTCTGTTTCCTCGCCTCGTCGCACGCCGACTTCGTCACTGGCGTCACCATCGACGTCACCGGCGGCGCCTAGATCTCACCCGATTTCAGCACCGGCAGGACCTCCTGGGCGAAGAGTTGCATCGAGCCCAGCACCTGCGCTTGCGACAGGTCGCCGAACCAGAAGTTCGCGTTGAAGTGGTCGATACCCATCACTTCCCGCAACTGCCGGATCTTCTCGATGCAGGTGTCCGGCGTGCCCATGATCAGGTAGCGGTCGAGCAGGTCATCGGTGCTCGGTTCTTGCTCCATGGGAACTGCGAGTGCGCGGCCGTGGTCGACCCGAGCGAGGCCCTGGCGCAGGCTCAGCGTCACGCGCATGTTCCAGCGCGCCTGCTCGACGATCGCCGGCAGCTCCGACTCGTCGTGCGTCACGTAGATCGCTCGCTGCGAGCTGACCCGCACCGCCTCGCGCTGCGCCGGATCGGGGAGCGCCCGGTCGAAGGTTTCGCGGAACTCGGCCAGCCGCTCGATCGGGATGCCGAAGCCGCCGGTGATCAGGTTGAAGCCGCGCTCCGCCGTCGCCGCGATTGACTCCGGGCTCTGGCCCACGACCCAGATCGGCGGGTGCGGCTCTTGCACCGGGCTGGGGAAGACGCTGGTCTCGTCGAAGCAGTAGTACTTGCCTTCATGCGCGAAGGGTTTGCCCGCGAACGACTTGAGCAGGATGTCGACCGCCTCGTCGAAGCGCTCGCGGCTCTCGTCGAGCGAATGCCCCAGACGCTCGAACTCGTAACGCTGATAGCCGCGCCCCAGCCCGACATCGAGCCGCCCGCCGCTGAGCACGTCGGCGGTGCCGATCTCCTCGGCCACGACCAGCGGATGGTGCAGCGGCAGGACCACAACCGCCGAACCGACGCGGATGCGCTCGGTGTGCGCCGCGAGGTGCATCGCGAACATCAGCGGACGCGACAGGTACCCGTACGTGGAGAAGTGATGCTCGGCGCACCAGGCGCTGTCAAAGCCCAGCCGCTCGGCTGTCTGGGTCAGCTCCGTCGCCCGACTGAACACCTCGGCATGGTTCTGCCTGTTCGGCGACTGGAGCAGAAAGAAGATCCCGCAGTCCATCGTGCCCTCCCCCGTCTCAGTCCCTTCCGACGCAGGCTAACCCGAACCCTGTCGCTCAGCCGCTGTGTCACACAGGGGCCTGCTCGGCTGCGTTCGACTCAACACGAGTCAGGCGTTGAACTGTGGGACGAGGTAATCGTGATCCTTGTGGTAGACCTGTATCCGGCCTCGGCCGCCGTCGCTGATCGCGATCCGGTCCTGGCCGTCGATCGCAATCCCGCGCGGTCGGTCGAAGATGCCGAACTTGATCAGCTCGACCGGATTGACGCGTCGGAAGGCCTGCGCGTACTCCATGTTCACTTCCATGACCCGCTGTGCGGCCTGGGAGAACTCGTGCGCGTCGCCCTGGAGGCTGCAGATGACGTCGCCGTCCGGGTAGTAGATCTGCACTCGGCCGTTGCCCCAATCGCAGACGTAGACGTCGCCCACGCTGTCGACCGCGACATCGGCCGGGCGCTTGAGGCCGCCGCCGTCGTCTACGTCCTCGTATCGGGAACCGAAGCGACCCAGGCACTCGCCGTCGGGGGCGAACTTCTGCACCCGGTCGTTGCCCCAGTCGGCGACGTAGTAGGCGCCGTCGCCGTCGATGGTCAGGCCCCAGGGCTGGTTGAGTTGCCCGGCGTCGGAGCCCAGGGTTCCCCAAGCGCCCAGGAACTCACCGCCGATGGTGAACTGCTGCACGCGATGGTTGAGGCTGTCAACGACGACCAGGTTGTCATCCTGGTCGAACGCAAGCCCCGACGGCCTGTTGAACTGTCCGGGACCATCGCCGAACTCGCCCCAGTCGCCGATCGGCGAACCCTCGGCGTCGTAGCCGAAGATGCGGTGGTGGTGGGCGTCAGCGCACCAGACCGAGCCGTCTCGGGCGAGCGCGAGGCCCTCGGGCCAGACCAGGTCGCCCATGCCCATGTCGCCGAGGAACTCGTCCTCGATCCGGTGCTTGAAGATCTTCGGACTCAGCGCACCGCCGCCGCCGTACTCGGCCAGGCCGATATCGGCGATGTGCATCGTGCCGTTGGCCGCCATCGCAATCGAGGTCGGATAGGTGAATCCCTGCGGCCCGACGAAATGGCCGATCGAGTGATCGAAATGCCAGGTGCGCCCGGCGACGGTCGTGGTCAGCATGGCGGTTCCTCTCTCAGCAACCCGTTACGCGGTCGCCATCAGTGGCTCAATGAAGCGGAGCTTTTCGAACTCGCCATCGACGATCGGCTTCGCGTCCAGACCCATCCAGTCTTCGAGCAGGGTCGAGTAGACGCCGCGGAAGTCGTGGTTGGGGA
>JAPPBK010000106.1 GCA_026705105.1 Chloroflexota bacterium
CACGCCGCGGGCGACTTCGCCGGCCTGCATGGCGGCGAAGGCCTCGTTGATCTGGCCCAGCTCGAAGCGCTTCGAGACGAGGCCCGACAGGTCGAGCTTGCCCTGGCGATAGAGGTCGAGCAGCTTCGGCATGTGCTCGCGGAAGCGGGTCGAGCCGTACATGCAGCCGATCGCCTTCTTCTCCTGCAGGAACTCGGGGCCGGGCAACGCGACCTCGGAGCCGAGCGGCATCATGCCCACGATGCAGGCGGTGCCGCCCGCGCGGACCATGTCCCAGGCCTGCCGCGCCGCGTGGACGTTGCCGATCGCCTCGAAGGCGATCTCTACGCCCATGCCCTGGGTCAGTTCCTGGACGGCCTCGACCGCGTCGACCTCTGAGGCGTTGACCCGGTCGGTGGCGCCGAACTGCTCGGCGAAGTCGAGCTTGTTGTCGAGGATGTCGACTGCAATGATCCGGCTCGCGCCGGCGATCTTGCAGCCCTGGATCACGTTGAGGCCAACACCGCCGCAGCCAATCACGGCAACCACGGAGCCACCGGGCACCTTGGCCGTGTAGAGCGCCGCGCCGACGCCGGTCATCACGCCGCAGCCGACCAGCGCCGCCTCGGCCGGCGGGATGTCTTCGGGAATCTTCAGCACGCCCGACTGGGTAGTCAGCATGTACTCGCCGAACGAGCCCACCGACGCCATCTGCACCACCGGGCGTCCGTCCCAGTTCAGGCGGTCGCGCGCCAGCGCCGCGCCGGCCGGGTCGGGGCAGAGGTTCGGTTCGCCGCGCAGACACCAGTAACAGTCACCGCAGTATGGGCGGAACGACATAATCACGTTGTCGCCGGGCTGGACGTAGGTAACGTCGTCGCCGACCGTCTCAACCACACCGGCCGCCTCGTGTCCAAGCACCGCCGGCAAGCCGCCGAAGGCCGCCGCCCACTTGCCGTCGACGAAGTGGAGGTCGCTGTGGCAAACGCCCGAGGTCGTGGTCCGCACCAGGACTTCCCCAGGTCGCGGGTCGCGCACGTTGATGTCGTGCACTTCCAGCACCGAGCGATCGCCGTCCTTGGCCTGGTTGGCCGGATCGAAAATGGCAGCCTTCATGTTGAGTCCTTCCCAGGGATCGTGTTCCTCACACCACGCTATCCCGCGCGGCTCGCGATCATGGTAGGCGAGCGCCATAGCGGGAACAACACGGCCCGCACTCGACGCCAGGCGAAACTCTCTCCCCCCGCGGAGCGGGGGGAAGATACCGAGAGCCTGCCCCCGCGAAGGCAGGGGCAGAGGGGTGCGACCACGAAACAGCTCGCTACCCCGGGGGTAGCAGCCCGAACAGCCGACGCTTCTTCGGCGGCGGCCGGCGACGCTCCTGTACCTGCTGCGCGGCCAGTTGGACCAGTTCCAACATCCCGCGCGGCGACCAGCGTTCCTGCGCCAGCCAGTCCGCCAGCCTGGCGTCGGCAACTGCGACGTTGCCATCAATCCGGCGCTCATGGAAACGCTCCAACCGCCGCACAATTCGGTACGCCGACAGCGCAACCTTGACCACCGCTACCAGGAACAGGAACGCAACCAGCGCCGCGCCGATCCCGGCCAGGATCAGTACCGCATCCCTCAGTTCGGCCAGGTCGTCAAAGACCGCCAGTTCGACCATCGGTTACCCTGCGTCTCGGAGGCCAACCATGCCAAAGCGCGGACCCGCCGAGACTCTCATCCTGTTCCAACTGCTGCTCGGAGCCGGGTTCCTCGGCATGGTCGTCTGGACCGTCCTCGCCTGGGCCGGCGCCGTCTAGGCGAAAGCGACGATCAGGCCTACGCCGAGAGCATAACCCGCGAGCAGAATCCCCGCCGTTTGATTGATGTGTCGCGTGAGCCTCGCCTCAAGTTCGGCCATCGCTTGCAGAAGTTGTGGCTGGCCAAGCGCAGTCTGATCTCGGGGAGTGAGGGCCTCCTCGGTCTGTGTGTTGAGTTCTGTCACGAACTCAGTAGCCGCTTCGTCGTTCATGCCACCCTAGACCAGGATGTCTCGGAGTCGAGCCGTGTCGAAGATTGCCATCGCTGCTTCTGCCTCAGTCCTTCTACCGCCGAGGACACTCTCCTACGCGAAGTAGCGATCCTGGATGTTGCGGGCGATCACCATGCGTTGGATCTGATTCGCGCCCTCGAAGATCTGGAAGATCTTGGCGTCCCGCATCCACTTCTCCAGCGGCAAATCGCGCATGAAGCCGACGCCGCCGCAGACCTGCACCGCGTCTGTCGTAATCTTCATCGCCATGTCCGAGGCAAACGTCTTCGCTTTGCTCGCCTCTTCGAGATCGAACGGCTGATTCGAGGCGGCCATTTCGCCCGCCCGCCAGGTCAGTAAACGTGCGGCGTCGATCGCGATGTCCATGTCGGCCAGCATGAACCCGACGCCCTGGTGCTCGATCAGCGGGCGGTTCATCGTCTTGCGCTCGCGCGCGTAGTCAGCTGCGTACTCGAACGCGGCCCGGGCGAGACCGACAGCGAACGCGCCGATCCAGGGCCGCGTCGCGGCCAGCGTGCCCAATGCGCCGCGACCGCCCGAGCGGTAGTCGGGGTCGGGGTCGCCAAGCCTGTTCTCCAGCGGGATGCGGACGTCGTCGAAGGCCAGGTCGGCCGTGTGCGAGGCGCGGATGCCCATCTTGTCCCACTTCTTGATCTGGCTGAAGCCCTCTGCGTCCTTGGGCACGACGAACGCGGAGACATCGCGCCAACCCTCGGAGTCGGACTCGCGGGCGAAGACGACAGTGAGGTCGGCGATCCCGCCGCCGGTGATGAAACGCTTGGTGCCGTTGAGCACGTACTCGTCACCGTCGCGCGTGGCCCGCGTCTTGATCATCGCCGCGTCGGAGCCGGCGTCGGGCTCGGTCAGCGCGAGCGCGCCCAGCCGCAGCATGCCGTCCTCCGAGGTGCACTCGGGAATCCAGCGCTCATTTTGCTCCGGCGTGCCAATCACCGAGATCGCCGTCGCGGCCAGTCCGGAGACCTGCGTGCCCAGCGCGATCCCGGCGCAGCCCCAGCTCAGCTCTTCCGCCGTGATCATCGCGGTGATCCCGGGCACGGCCGAGTGGCCGCCCAGCGGCACGCCGGTCAGCCCGATCTCGGCCGCCTTCGAGGCCACCTCCCAGGCGTACTCATCGCGCTCGTCGAACTCCATCGCAACCGGACGCACCTCTCTGGCGGCGAAGTCATGCGCCGTCTGCTGCACCATGCGGTCGGCCTCGGAAAGCTGGAAGGAAGTCATCGTCGGGTTCGCCTTGCTTGAATCTGTCGGACCGGATGTGTTGATCTTACGGCGGGTTCCGATGCGCGCTGTTGCAGAGGCGGCAGCCGATTGAGCAGCCGAGCCGTCGCGTGCGCAATCTCGTCCACCGCCTGCTCGAACGCCGCCTCGTTCTTCGCCGATGGACGCGGCATCCCGCTCACCTTGCGCACGTATTGACGCGCCGCCTCCCGCACCTCCGCCGCCCCAGCCGGGCCTTCGGGCAGCCGCAGCCGCTTGATTGAACGACACATAGGAAGCCCCTTACGCCCCTTCGGGGCGCCTCTCCCTGATGGAGGGCTTAGAACCCGGTGAACTTGGGCTCTC
>JAPPBK010000193.1 GCA_026705105.1 Chloroflexota bacterium
CTATCCGTTGACGCTGCGACAACTGCGTGCGACTCGCGGCATGCAGGAAATGCAGCCGCGGATGCAGGAGATCCAGAAAAAGTACAAGGATCCTCGGCGGCGCCAGGAAGAGCTGATGAAGGTCTACCGCGAGGCGGGCTTCAATCCGCTTGGCTGTCTCTGGCCGTTGCTCGTCCAGATGCCGATCTGGATCGCGCTCTACCAGGTACTGCGACGGACGCTGGGTGACACGCCGGAGCAGTTGCTGCGCCTCTCCAGCGACCTGTACGACTGGTCCTACATCACCTCGGCGATACCGATCAATCGCGACTTCCTCTTCTGGGACCTGGGGTCTTCGTCACTCGAGCAGTCGCTGCCGCTGGCGCTGATGGTCGGTGTGACGGCCTACATCCAGCAGAAGGTCTCGACGGCTCGCATGGGACCGCGCGACGAGCGCTCGGAGTCGATGAACCGCACCATGCTCTGGATGATGCCGTTCATGTTCGGATTCTTCACGCTCCAGGTGCCGGCCGGTCTGGGGCTGTACTGGCTGGTCACCTCGATCTTCACGATCCTCACCTCCTGGTACTACTACTTCTACCGCCAGGGGCTGCGCTGGTCGTGGAAGTGGCTGCTCTCGTCGGAACCCCTGCCTGCGCCGGCGGCGGCGCTCGCCGAGGGCAGCGCGGCGACCGTGGCGACATCGTCCGGCTCGGACGAGTCGAACGATTCGGAGGAGTCCGAGGAAGAGTCGGAGCCGGAGCCGCAACGGCCCGCGCGGCGTTCGTCGAGCGCGGCGCGGCGTCGACGACAGCGAAGGAGACGCGCGAGCCGGTCACGCTGAACTCAGAATGCATGCACCGCGCGCCGGCCGGCCCAGGCTTCGGCCAGGTCCCGGCAGGGCGCGTGGCACGAGGTTGAGTTGGAGTAACGGATATGACGAATCGGAAGCCGATCGAGCAATCGGGACGGACCGTCGACGACGCGGTCCAGTCTGCCCTGCGTCGCCTCGGCCTGAGGCGAGGGCAAGTCGACGTGGAAGTGCTGGACGAAGGACGGACCGGCATCTTTGGGATTGGCCATGCGCAATCGCTGGTCAGGGTGACGCCGCGCACGGACGTGGGCGGCGGTTCCGCACGGACGGAGTCGCCGGCCTTGCCCAAGATCGACGACTACTCCGATCTGACCGAAGTGGAATCGGGCGGCGGGCCACGCACCGGTCGCCGGCGCGCCCCGGCCCGCCGCGCCGTGACCTCCGAGACCGCCGAAGCAGCGGGCGATCCGGGCGACTCGCAGCACGACGTGCAACCCGACCATCGCTCCCGCTCTCGAGCCCGCCAGTCGGCGCCCGCCGCACGGGGCCGCAGCGACCAGCGTCGAGGCCGCGGCGGCCGTGGGCGGTCCCGCGCCCGGGGCGACTCACAGGAGCGACAGCCCGCTCGCGAGGCGATCGGACCCTTCGAGCTGCTCGCCGATCCGGACTACGAGCCGAACGACGATCCTCGCGCATTCGCCGTGGAAGTGCTGACCGATATCGCCCGCCAACTGGGATTCGACGTGCAGGTCACCGCGCGAGATCCAGCCACGCCGATGGACGGACTCGGACATGCCGTGGCGGTGCTCGACGTCACTTCGAGCGGAGATGATGACCTGGGACTGCTGATTGGCAGGCACGGATCGCATGTGGCCGCCCTGCAATACGTGGTCAATGTCATCGTCAGCCGAGCCCTGGACGGCAACAACCCGATCACCGTGGACATCGACGGCTACCGCCGACGACGGGAGACCGCGCTGGAAGAGATGGCGCAGCGCGCCGCATCCGAGGTGCGCGAGAGTGGCGAAGCGGTCACTCTCGGCGTGATGCCGGCGGCCGAGCGGCGGATCGTCCATCTGCAACTGCAGGATGACCCGGAGCTGCGCACGGAGTCCTTCGGCGAGGGCACGTCGCGCCGTGTGCGGATTCTGTACCGTGATGACTGAACGGTACGAGTCGACGTAACGGCTTGACCGTTATCCTCGGAGCACGAGGGTCGGAGGCCGGTTGACGTGAGCGTGGTTGCGGTCGCGAATCAGAAGGGCGGCGTGGGTAAGACGACGACCGCCGTCAATCTGGCCGCCGCGACCGCCGAGATGGGCCGCCGCACCCTTGTCATCGACGCCGACGCGCAGGCCAACGCGACATCTGCGCTCGGCGCCCAGCACGCATCGCTGAGAATGTTCGACGCCCTGCTGGGCGAGGCCTCGCTGCGCGACTGCATCGTGGCGACCTCCTGGCCCTATCTCGATGTCGCTCCGTCATCCATGGACCTGGTGGCGGCGGAAATGGAACTCGCGTCCAGGCGGGATCGCGAGTATGTGCTGCGCAGCCTGCTGCTTGAGGTGGCGCCCGAGTACGAGCTCGTGCTGATCGATTGCGGACCGTCGCTCGGTCTGATGACCCTCAACGCGCTGGCCGCGTCGGACGGCGCGATCGCCCCGGTGCAGTGCGAGTACCTCGCCCTGGAGGGCTTGACGGCGCTGCTGGAGACCGTGCGTCGGGTGCAGACGCATGTGCATCCCGGCTTACACCTCCTGGGCGTGATTGCGACGATGTATGACGGTCGCACCCGACTCTCGCAGGATGTGGCCGCGCAGTTGAAGTCGCATATCAGTTCTACGTTTGATACAATCATCCCACGCTCGATCCGCCTCTCGGAGGCGCCGAGCCACCAGCGACCGATCATCGACTACGCCCCGAATTCGCGGGGCGCGGAGGCGTATCGGGAGTTGGCGGGAGAGTTGTTACGCCGCCTGGCAGCGCTGCCGCCGTCGACGATCTATCGAGGCGGCGTCGTGGATGGAGTGAAGGCATGACCGAGCCGGAGACCGCAACGGAGGGGCCGAGGATCAACACGTTCGGAGCGCGGCCTCCCAAGCCCGAGACCCACGAAGAGCAGAGGAGACGCCGACTCGGTCGCGGCCTCGACTCCTTGATTCCCTCGAGCCCGCAGCAGAGCTCGGGCGACGGGCGATTGCAGGCGTCGATCGGTTCGATCACGCGCAATCCGTCGCAGCCGCGCCGCGAGTTCGACCGCGAGGCGCTGGACGAGCTGGCGGCCAGCATCCGCGAACACGGGGTGCTGCAGCCGCTGCTGGTGCGGGCCACGGGTTCGGGCGGCTACGAGCTGATCGCGGGCGAGCGACGCTGGCGGGCGGCGAGCCTGGCCGGTCTGGAGACCGTCCCGGTCGTCGTGCAGGACGATTCGAATGACGATGAGGAAGCGGCGCTGACGCTGGCTCTGGTCGAGAATCTGCAGCGCAGCGATCTGAATCCAGTCGAGATGGCGACGGCATTCGAGCAACTGGCGGAGTCGGGTTGGACCCAGGAGCGAATCGCCGGGCAAGTCGGCAAGAGCCGCGCGGCGGTCGCCAATCTGCTGCGTCTGCGCAAGCTGCCGGAGGCGATCCAGACCATGCTGGCTGCGGGAGGCTTGAGCGAAGGTCACGGTCGAGCGCTGCTGGGCGCGCCCGAGACGGAGCAACTCGGGCTGGCCCAACGGGCGCTGGAAGCCGGCTGGACCGTGCGTCGGCTGGAGGACGCGGTGCGCGCGCTGGCCCG
>JAPPBK010000384.1 GCA_026705105.1 Chloroflexota bacterium
CCCGTGGCGTGATCACGCCTGGTCCGACGGCGTCGGACTGGCGCTCGGAGGACCGATGGGCAGTTGCGGCTACGACAACATCCCCGGCACACCGCCGATCCGCCCGACCGAGCATCACGCGGGCCACATTTCGGGCTACTTCGCCGCAACGGCCGCCTGCACCGCGCTCTACGAACGTCAAGAGAGCGGACTCGGACAACACATCGACATCTCCATGCACGAGTGCATGGGTTTCACCATCGAGTCTTCGGCGCCCTGGGCGCTCTACGAGCAGCATCCCCTGATCCGCCAGGCCGGTCGCCACGCCGGTCCCCAGCCGACCGAGCCCTGGCAGTATCCGACTGCCGATGGTCGCCTGATCAACATCTTCGGCATGCCGCGCTCCGAGGCAAGCTGGCTCGCCCTGGTCGGCTTCATCCAGGAACATGGAATGGGCCGGAATCTCTCCGACATTGAACTGCTCGACGGGCGCAAGCGTCAACTCGGACTCCAACAGCCCACGGTCGCCATGATGCTCGCTGACATCGCCGAGTTCATCGCGGCGCACGAGGCGGAAGAGATATACGCTGGCGCACAGGCCGCCGGCGCTGCCTGGAGCATCATTCGCACGCCCGACGAGTGCCTCGATGACGAACACTGGCACGCCCGCGGATTCTTCGTCCAGGTCGAGCACGAGGAGCGACACAGGACCGTGACATTCCCCGGAGCTCCGTACATACTCAGCGAAACGCCCTGGACCCACGGTGTGCGTGCGCCATTGCTCGGCGAACACACTGCCGAGATTCTCTGTGGCGAGCTCGGCCTCAGCCTCGATGAACTTGGCGCGCTGGTCGCCGCAGGTGTGGCCCGATGAGCCAGCAACCCGCCCGCCGTCGCCGACGCAGACGACGCCCCGCGCGACCCGCGGGTCAGGACGGCGAGTCGGAAGTCGGGCGGCGCGCGCAGGAGGAGCCTGCCTCGGATCGCGGCGAACGCGGACGAGGCGGCGGCCGCCGATCCGGCGGCGCCTCCGAGCCGCAGCAGCGGCCGAGAACGTTCCTCGGCATGCCTCGCATGACCGTTGCCCTGCTCGGCGGACTGCTCGTGGCGATGATCGCCGTCTTCGCCATGCAGCTCATCTTCCCGCCCGAGGAAGTCCTCGACGTCGAGGGCGTCCAGGTCTTCCACGACCAGGGCCGACGCCACCTACAGGATGGCGAGACCTTCGACGCATACAACTCGTCTCCGCCAACCTCGGGGCCGCAACCGGAAGAAGCGCCGCCCGCAGACGTGTACCTTCCCGACGACGAGTTCATACCCGAACCCGCCCAGATGCTGCCTCTATTGGAACGTGGCGGAGTCGTCATCTACTACGACCCGGACGTCTACACCAGCGCCGACGATCCAGCCGATTTGCTCGGCGCGATGCAGAGCCTGCGCCAGTTCCGCGAGCGGCTCGCTGTCGTGCCGCTTGATGGCCTCGCCGACGCGCATAACGGCGCGACCATCGTCGTCGTCGCCTGGAAGACGCTGCTCGCGATCGCTCAGTGGGATGCGGACGGCAACGAGCAGCTCACCGCGTTCATGCAGAATGCTCCCGACGGCTATTACGACAGATATCGACTGGAACGCGGCGATCCCGCAATCTCTGCCGGAGCAGCATCGGAATGAGCACCCGGATTGCCGCCTGCGCCGCGCTCGTTGTAACCGCGCTCCTGGCCGTCTCCTGCGGAAGCGATTCGAACGGCGCCGGATCGAGCGGCGACATCTACGACAATCCTGCGCTCGAGATCTACGACAACGAACACACCACCGCGACCCAGCTGCACCTGCCGGCCGGCGCATCGGCCGACTACACCGTCATTCCGCCCTACGGCGAGGAGCACTCGCCAATCCCCCTGACCTGCGGCATCTACAGCGCGACGCCCAGCTTCGAGATGGTCGTCCACGCCATGGAACATGGCGCGGTCGTGCTCTGGTACGCGCCAGAGTCGCTCAGCGCCGACGACATCGCAGCGCTGACGGAGATTGCCGCACGACATTTGAACGACAGCGACTACGCAATCCAGGCCCCCTACGGTGGGCTCGATGTCCCGCTCATGTTGATCGCCTGGGGTGTGCGACTGCCACTCGACAGCGTGGACGAACGCGCGATTGAGCAGTTCTTCGACGAGTTCCACGACGAAGCCCCGGAGCACCTCACCGCCGGCGGCTGCGCCACCGCCCGCTGATGAGTCGTACCGGGACGGACCTGAGCTGCTTCTAGAATCACAGTCGTGAGCAACTGCAACGTGTGCAACGTGTCGGATTCCGCTACGCACCCGCTCGATTCGATCTTCTATCCCCGAGGCGTCGCCGTCGTCGGCGCGTCGCGGGACAGCCGCAATCCGCGAGGTCCTGGGGACTGGCTCCACTCGCTCAAGGACGCCGGCCAGCCCAACATCTATCCCGTCAATCCCAACGCCGACGAGATTGATGGTCTCACCGCTTACGCCCGCTTGACTGACGTTCCCGGGCCCGTGGACCACGTAATCAGCGCGATCCCCGCCGCGTACGTCCTCGACATGCTGGAAGACGCCTCGGCCAAGGGCGTCCGTTCCATCCACCTGTTCACCGCCGGCTTTGCCGAGACCGGCATCGCCGACCGGCTCGAGCTCCAGCAGACCCTCAAGTCGCGCGCGGCAGAACTCGGCATCCGCCTGATCGGTCCCAACTGCCTGGGACTCTATGTGCCCGCGGGCAAGGTCTCGTTCGCACAACAACTGCCGACGGACTCCGGCCCCGTCGCGTTCTTCTCTCAGTCGGGCACCAACGCCAGCGACGCCACCTACAACGGCGCAGTTCGCGGGCTCAGGTACTCCAAGGTTGTCTCGTTCGGCAACGCCATTGACATCTCGGCCTCTGAACTCCTGGACTACGCCGCTGCCGATCCCGAGACCGAGATCATCGGTGCGTACATCGAGGGCATGCAGGACGCGCGTGACTTCTTCCGCTCGCTGCGCCGGGCCTCGTGTGTCAAGCCCGTCGCCCTGCTCAAAGGCGGGCTGCTGCCGTCCGGCGGGCGCGCCACTCAGTCGCACACCGCTTCGCTCGCCGGTTCCGGCGACCTCTGGGCTGCGGCCGCGCGACAGGCCAATGCCGTGCTCGTCCACAACATGCAGGAAATGGTCGATGTGCTGGTTGGCTGGCGGTTCGGCGCAGTCCCGTCCGGTCCCAGGCTCGGTCTCATCGTGGGCGGCGGCGGCGTCTCGGTCCAGGGCGCCGACGACGTTGAGCGGGAAGGTCTCGAGCTGCCGGCGTTGAGTGACCGGACCCTCTCGCGGCTGGCCGAAGTCACCCCGGTCGCCGGCACGGGCATTCGTAATCCCGTCGATACGATGTCGCTCTGGGACGGCGAGAAGGTCCGGCCGACTCTGGATGCCGTCGCTGAAGATCCACGGGTCGACGCCGTCATCGTGCAGGTCGGCATGAGCTGGGGTATTGGGTTCTTCGGCGGCGAGCAGACTGAGGTTCGACAACGCATGATTGCCGAGATCGCCGAAGCGAGACGGCGGCACGGGATCGCCATTGCGTTGGTGGTGCCGTTCAACATG
>JAPPBK010000203.1 GCA_026705105.1 Chloroflexota bacterium
AGGCGGCGATGACGCTGAACAACAATCAGATGCTGCGGGTGGAGTCGGCCGACGGTCCGATCCACGAAGGGTCGCGACAGGAGCTGGCGGTCATGCGCTCGCGCGGGGCTCCGTACGCCGAGCAGCGCATGGCGCAGCCATCGGCGCGCGCGCGGATCATGGCCGACATCTACTTTCGCACCTACACGACTTCGGACGGCTGGCTCGCTGTGGCTTGCGGCAGCACTCGCTTGCGCGCCGCCTTCAGCCTGGCGATCGGGCTAGAGGACGAGTACACGGGCGACGACCCGAATCACCACGCCGAGCACTACGAGCGTCTGCGCGAGGCAGCCGAAGCGATCATGCAGTCGCGTCCGACCGAAGAATGGGAGGCGCTGCTCGCCGAGGCCGGCGTCCCGGCGTCGAGGGTCTTGATGCCGTTCGAGATTCTCGACGATCCGCAAGCCGCCGCCAACGACATGCTCTACGACCTCGATCACCCCCAGATCGGGCCGGTGCGAATCCTCGCGCCGCCGGTTGCATTGGACGAACACGGCTTCCGGCAGCCGCATGCGACGAAGCCGTTCGCGAGCGAGACACGAGCCATCCTGGTTGAGCTGGGGTTCGGTGAATCAGAGATCGATCAGTTCGTCGAATCAGGTGTGACCCGGGACTCCCTCTAGGAATGCGTGTCAGAGTTTCCGCATCTGTGGGAAGAGGATGACGTCTCGGATTGACTGGGAGTTCGTGAGCAGCATCGCCAGGCGATCCATGCCCAGACCCAGGCCGCCGGTGGGCGGCATGCCGTGTTCCAGCGCGATGAGGAAGTCCTCATCCATCTGCTCGGCCTCCTCGTCGCCTTCCGACTTGAGGCGTAACTGCTCTTCAAATCGCCGCCGTTGGTCAACCGGATCGTTGAGTTCCGTGTAGGCATTGGCCAATTCCCAGCCGGCGACGAACAGTTCGAATCGCTCCACGAGCGTGTCGTCGTACTCGGTTCGCTTGGCCAGTGGCGAGATCGCGACCGGGTAGTCGAGCAGGAAGGTCGGCTGTCGTAGATGCGGCTCGACTCGTTCCGAGACGAGTTCATCAAACAGCTTCCCCCAGCCGGCGTTGGGCGGAATTCCGACGCCGTTGTCGCGCAGCAGACCTTCCATCGCTTCGACCGTCGGGTAGTCGCGGAAGTCCACGCCAACGTGTTCCTTGACGGCATCAACCATGGTCACTCGGCGGAACGGCGGCGCGAAGTCGATCTCTCCTTCGAGCCATGGAACCCTGGTCGACCCGGTGACCTCGCTACTGATGTAGGCCAGGCTCTGCTCGACCATCTCGGCGACGCCGTGGTAGTCGGTGTAGGCCTCGTAGCTCTCCATCATCGTGAACTCGGGATTCCAACGGTTACCGATGCCCTCGTTGCGGAACAGCCTGCCGATCTCGTAGACCCGGTCGAAGCCGCCGACGATCAGGCGCTTGAGGTGCAGTTCCAGCGCGATCCGCAGTTGGCGCGGCTCGTCGAGCGCGTTGAGATGAGTCAGGAAGGGCCTCGCCGCTGCGCCGCCCGCCTCGGTTTGCAAGACAGGCGTTTCCACCTCGAGGAAGCCGCGGCCGTCCATGAATCGGCGCATGGCCGAAATCACCTCAGAGCGGGCGCGCAAGACCTCCTTGGCCTCGTGATTGGACATCAAGTCGAGGTAACGCTGGCGATAGCGGGTCTCGATGTCCTGCAGTCCGTGATACTTCTCGGGCGGCGGACGAAGCGACTTGGTCAGCATCGCGACGCGCTCGGCCTGGACGGAGATCTCGCCGCGCCGAGATCGAATCAGCACCCCCGAAGCTTCAACGAAGTCGCCGAGATCGAACGCATCGAGCAGCGACCAGCCGTCAGCCAGCGCGCGTTTGCTGGCCAGGACCTGAATCTGCGCCGAGTCGTCCTCGATGTCGATGAAGGCAATTCGTCCCATGTTGCGCAGCGCCGTGATCCGACCGGCGAGCGTGACCTCGGGTCCGTCCGTGTCCGGCGAGCGCGTCTCGTGGGCTTCGAACGCCTGCCGGGCCGCTGAAATCTCATGCGTTCTTGCGGTGCGGGGAGGATACGGATCCACGCCGTCGGCCAACAATGACTCGGCCTTGGCTCGACGCTCGGCGATGATCTCTCGAAGCCGGCGACTCTCTATTGCCGGCGCGGATGCTGATGGTCCGGACTCGCTGCCGCTCATGCTCTCGCTCCTCCGTCGGATGCAGCCTAGGCCGACTGCGTGCAACCGCACCAACACTGATGGGCGGCCTCCCGACCGCCTTCATGAGATCGAGCGGGGAGACCGCGAATCGCTAGGAAATTGCCTTGACCTTGAACTTGCGCACACCGGTCGGCGTCGCGACTTCGACGGTGTCGCCAACCCTCGCGCCGAGCAGCGCCTTGCCCACCGGCGACTCGTCGGAGAGCAAGCCGTTCTTCGGATCGACCTCAGCCGGCCCCACGATTCGGTAATCGACATCGGTGCGCTTCGGCACCGGGCGCACGGTCACGGTGGAACCGAGTCGCACCACTTCCGAGCCGCGAATCTCTTGTTCATCGATCACCTCGGCGGCCGAGATTACCGCTTCAATCTCGCGGATCCGCCCCTCGATGAATGCCTGCTCGTTCTTGGTCTCGCCGCCGTCGCCTTCATCGCGGGCACCGGGCGAATCCTCACGCACTTGTTGGATTAGTTCGGCCGCCTGGCGGCGGCGTTCCTTGAGTGTGAGCAGTTCCGCGCGCAGACGTTGCAGGCCGTCAGCAGTGATTGGCACCGACCGTCGAAGCACCACGTGATCTGCCTGTCCGATCAATAGTTCGTAACGCCGTACTGCGTTATGGCAGGCTACGATAGCAGGCATGGCGCGGACAGTTTCCCACCGGGTCCGGGTAGTCGTGTAACGTGCGTCACACTTTCACAATCTCCATCCTCTCGGCCTTGATCGGGGCGCTGTGCGGCGCGCTCGTGGTCGCGCTCGTCGGCGATGACTCCACCGCTGACGAACTGGAACCCGCAATCGCCGACGCAGTCAGGGAGGCGGTGAGCGATGCGGTCGAGCAGGCGAGTGTTCAAGCCAACGCGCAGTTCGCCGAGCAGATTGTGGAATCAGTTGCCGAACGAGAGAGGCTGATCGGCGATATCTTCGCCCAGGTGGTCCGCTCGGTCGTGATCATCGACGCCGAAGGTCCCGAGCGGGTCAATGATGAGGGAGTGACGGTCGTGCCGGCGGCCCTGGCCACGGGCTTTGTGCTCGACGAGGCAGGCCACGTGGTCACGGCGGCGCACGTGCTGGAAGGCATGACCAGTTTCACCGTGATCTTCCACGACGATCAGCGGCTCCCTGCCATGCGGGTCGGAGACGACCGACCGTTCTCCGATGTCGCAGTGCTGCGGGTCGAGGCCGGCGACGAGGCATTCGAACCGCGCTTGCCTGTCTTTGGCGCCAGCGACTCGGTAGCGGCGGGCGAGACCGTGATTGCGATTGGCAATACGCTCTTGGGACGCGAAATCGCACTCACTGTGGGGGTAGTCAGCAATCCCGACACCACCTTCTTTCGCGGGCGCTACGAGC
>JAPPBK010000155.1 GCA_026705105.1 Chloroflexota bacterium
AGCACCACCCGAATCCTAACCGAGCCCCGGCAACGCCCGGAAAAGGGGCTGATCGCCGCCCCTCGAGCGCTGAGAGGATGTGCAACATCTCCTCGTCGGTGCGACGCAGCGCGGGTACGAGCCGGTCGCAGACGAACGCCAGCGTCTCGCGAACGCTCGCTGAACCGTCCGGTCGCATCACTCCAGGCAGTGCGTCAGCCAACGCGGGTTCAATGCCGGCCGGATCGAACGAGGCGGCTTCGAGCCTGCGGAGTATGCCTCGCATGAGCTCTTGTACTGCTTCAAGGGCCGACCCGTTCGACTCGACGGCCATGCCTGAGTCCGTACTGAGCGCCCCGAGCGATGTGGCGGGGCGTTTGGCCGGTTCGCGCAACGCCGCCGCCACATCGAGACCGTATGCAGCGCCAATGCCAACGCGCAGGCTGGGGACGGCGCCGTTTGCGAGGCGCACCAGCATCAGCAACGTGTCGATCAACTGCTCGCCGCTCGGCGGTCGGCCGAGCACGTGCAGACCGTCACGGATCGGTGCGGTGCCGAGTTCGTGGAGGTACGCGTGGACCGCCTCGACCAGGTGCGCGAACTCGTTGCCGGACAGATCGGAGATGGAGTATGGAACCCCATCTTCATGCGTGGTGGGATCCCAGTCGTGCGTGTGGTCCTCGGCATTGTCGGCGTTGAGCAACGCGCCCAGGTCCTTGTCCAGGTCGGCGTCCTGCAACACCGTCCAGATCTGTTGCTGCAGCAGCGGCAGCTTGTCGGGATCGGTGCGTTCGAGCAGGTAGTACTCGTCGACCAGGCGGCCGAGCTGGTCCAGTTCGCCGTAGGTGTCGGCGGTGGTCATTGGCGGCGGCAGGTGGTCGACGATCGTGGCATGGGCCCGCCGCTTCGCGGCCGCGCCTTCTCCGGGGTCGTCAACGATGAACGGATAGATCAGCGGCAGGCTGCCGAGGAAGGCGTCCGGGTAACACTCCTCGGAGAGTCCGACGCCCTTGCCGGGCAGCCACTCCAGCGAGCCGTGCTTGCCCAGGTGGACGACGGCGTCGGCACCGAATCCGCCGGCGGACTCGGGCTCGGCCAGCCAGCGGTACATGGCGTGGTACGGATAGGGCGGGGCGAGGTCCGCACGGTGCATGATCGCGGTCTTGTCCATGCCGTATCCGCGCGGCGGCTGGACCGCCACGAACACGTTGCCGAAGCGCAGCCCGGCGAGGGCGAGCGTGCCCGTGTCGTCCACGTAATGGTCGCCGGGAGGAGTTCCCCATTGCTCGCGCATTTCGTCCGCCCGTCGGGCCGGCAACTGTCCAAACCAGGCGCCGTAGCGTGCCGGAGACACACGGGCGAGCGCGTCTCGAAGTTGCCCCTCGGTGAGCAAATCGCGGTCGTAGTGGCCGTGCTCAATGATCAGCGCCATCATGGCGTCGGGGTCCGCAGGCAGTTCGCCGACCTCATAGCCTGCGTCGCGGAGGCGCATGAGCAGCTCCAACAGCGAGGCGGGCGAGTCGAGTCCAACGGCGTTTGCGATGCGTGCGGCCTTGGCGTTGTGGTTCGTCAGCACCACAGCGATTCGCTTCTCCGCCTCCGGCGTGCGCCGCAGCGCGACGAGGCGAGCGGCCAGTTCCATGAGGCGTTCAGCTCGGTCCACTGCCGTGACGCGGCGTGTGAGCCGCTGTCCGTTGGCTCCGCCAACCTCTTCCTTGAACGCCACCGGCACGCCGATGATGCGCCCGTCAAGTTCCGGAATCGCGACATTCATCGCCACGTCGAGCGGAGGCAGACCGCTCTCCGACTCGCGCCAGCGTTCGCTTGACACGCCTGCGTTGACCGCCTGAATCTGGGGCACATCCATGCGGCGCAGGACATCCGTCGCCCATTCGTCCTCGGTTCGCTGCTCAGGGGTGGATGAGCCCATGGCGAATGACATGGTATGAATGACGGCGTCCACGATCGGCGCTCCGTCGTCGTCGAAGAAACAGGCGCAGGCGTCGGGCAGATTGAGGCCGTCCGTTCCGACCGAGCCGTCCTTCAGCGAGTAGGCGAACACCGGCAGTACGTTGAGGCCCGCCGACTCGCCGGCCTCGACCAGCGCGTCGATGAAGTCGGTGTCGCCGGCGAGCCAGTAGGAGCGGTAGAACGTGAGGCCCACAGTGGGCTTTGCCGGATCGGAGATGGCGAACCAGTCATCGAGATCGTCGCCGGAAATGCGCGGATGGTAGATGCCGGTACGCGGCTGCTCGGCCGGCGGGTCGTAGCCGATCCCGGTAGCGAGCAAATGGTCGCTCAGGAAGTAGAGGCACTGGCGAAAGTTCTCGATCCCGCCAAGCTGCAGGTACGCCTTCGCCTCGTGCGCGATTGCCACGCCGGTGTTCGAATAGGCGGTCAACTCGGGATCCAGATCGTCGGTGGCGGGCATCGCGATCAGCCATTGCGATTCGCGATCGATCATTGCAGCCAGGCGGCGGAAACCGGGCAGGCCCGCCGCTCCTCCGTAGATCTTGACGAGCACAATCTCCACCGAGGGCACGACCGATTCGAAGAACGCGGCCGCCTCCGCCTCGTCCTGCAAGTGCGAGACGTTGATTACCTGTACCGGCGGCAACTGCTCGTCGAGATCGCCGGAAACGGCGGAGGCCATCAACACGTCGGTATCGGCGTGAGTCAGCACGAGGATGCCCTCGCGGCGAACTGCGGCCTCATCGTGCGGCGTCTGAGGCGCAAGCGGCTCGGCCTGCTTGCCGTCCGTTCGAACGGCTGAGAAGGCAAGGTCCCGCAACGCTGCGGGAGGCGGCAGCCAGCGCTCTTCGGCGATCAGCGTGTCGATGTAGTCGTACAGATCGACGATCCGCTGTTCCGTGTTCATCGAATGGAAGAAGGTTGTCGTGCCTTCGAACAGCAGCATGCAGACGTTGGCGAGCGGGCAGGGGCCGAGGCACCCGGCCATGTTGAGGTGCACCTGGTTGCGGATGCGCCGGCGCTCCCACTCCTCGTGGTAGAGGTCGAAGTGTCCCTCGGGCTTGCCCTCGTCCACGCGTCCGCAGCAACAGCCAACCGCGCAGACAAAGAGCTGCCCCATCTGCCGGTTGACGTTGACCATCTTGCCGTCGGAGCGGGTGACGAGATTGCGCGCCTTGCGGGGTCGTCGAGCGCTCCCGGCGCCCTGGGCCTGCGCCTCGCCGTCGCCGGCAGCTTCCTGGGTACTCACCGATGCGCTCCCTCAGTCGCGGGGGCGAAAGTGAGCAGGCGCGATTCCGGCCGACTCGCCCGTACCCTTGCCGCGCGGGCTGGACGTCACGCTGCTCGTCGGCGACCTGGCTGACTGCCCGTTCGGGGCGGATCACAGTTGCGGGACAGCGCCGGAATCACACCGGCTTCGCGACTTCGCAGCAGCCAACAGACTACTACCTGCTACCCACTTCAAATCGTTCATCGCGCACCATGCACGCATTGAAGCCAACATGGTGCAAGCGGCCCTCGCCTTCGCCCTGACCGGTCGACCTTACGAGTGCTCTGAACGAGCGCGGTACACGAGGATCGTCAGGTCGCTCCACTGTCTGTCGTCCGA
>JAPPBK010000316.1 GCA_026705105.1 Chloroflexota bacterium
TGCTCGATGACCTGTTCAGTCTCATCGAGCGGCCAGCAAAAGCCGTCAGCTTCGCGAGCCTTGACGCGCTGGACGTCCGCGCCGGTCAGGCGCGCGGCGGCCTCGTACTCGCCGAACGTGGGCTCGAAGATTAGGCATGTCGATCCCGCCCGGAGCCGAGACCGGGCGAGCAGATGGATCAGCTCCGTCGAGCCGTTGCCGACCAGCAGATGATCGACTCCGACGCCGAGCCGCTCCGCCAGCGCCTCGCGCAGCGCCAGGCAGTCGCGATCGGGATACGCCGACAGGTCGGCATTGGCCGCCGCCTGCCGTACCGGTTCCGATGTCCCCAGCGGATTGACATTCGAGCTGAAGTCGATCACCTGCTCGGGTCGGAGACCCAGTTCGCGCAGTTCGACCGTGTCGAGCCCGCCGTGAATCGTCTTCATGCCGCGATCCAATGCCGGAGCGCCAGGATGCCCAGCGCCGCGACAACGCCGAGCGCGGCCGTCACCTGCGCCACGCGATTGCCGCGCGCGATGTCCTCGGCCTCCGGCCGCGTGAACTCCGCGCCGAGGTCGTAGTGGTCGGGCTTCTCCAACCGCCGACCGAGCAGACCCGCCATCAACGACATCGTCCAGCCGGCGTTGGGACTCTCGGTTGTCCGCCGGTCGCGCAGCATCACCCGCCAGCCCTGGCGCACGGGCAGCCCGATCAGCGCCCCGCTCAACAGCATCAATCCGGCGCTCAGCCTCGCGGGAACGAGATTGACCAGATCGTCGAAGCGCGCCGCGCTCTTGCCCAGGTATTCGTAGCGACCGCGTTTGCCCCACATGCTGTCCAGCGTATTGGTCGCCCGATACGCGACCGCAAGCGGCACGCCGAGCATCGCGAACGCCAGCCAGGGCGCGATGTAGCTGTCGGTCGTGTTTTCCGCCACCGACTCAATCGCCGAGGCCGCGACTAGCGGCCCGCTCAGTCCGGCGCGGTCGCGGCTGACCAGGCTCCGCAACCTCGTACGAGCCTCCTCGATGTCGTCGGATTCGAGCGCACGCCGCGTGGATTCCCCCGCCGCGATCAGTCCGCGCACGGCAAAGCTGGTGCGCAGCAGGACCGCGCCGCCCAACAGGTAGGCGACCGCTCCTAGCTCGGCCAGACCCAGGATCGCCAGCCACGCCAGTGCGCCCCATACGCCGACGACAAACGCCGTTCCGAGCGCGCCGAACGCCATGGCCGTGGCCGGTCGTCTCGGGGACAGGCGCTCGAGGCCGCCAATCATCCGGCCCATCCAGACCACCGGATGCAAGCGAGTCGGCGGCTCGGGAAGCAACTGATCCAGCGCCAGCGCCAGCACGAGCACGCCGCTGTCGACCACATAGTTGGCCCACCACTCCGAGTAGATCTCCGGCAGTAACGTCATCGAGCCAACTGCATCACCTGCCCGCCGTCATCCGAGCCTCGCAATCGCCCGTCTGACAGTAGAACACAGGCACAGCTCGTTGAACGGCGGGCACGAGTGTTACGCAGCGAGGGCCGGTGATAGCCTCCGTCGCAACAGCATTCGTCCAGGTGCCCGTCCCGGGAGAATAGGGAAGTCGGTGAGATTCCGACGCGGTAGCGCCACTGTATGCGGGGCTCGCTCGTTTGAGTGAGCAGAGCGGAGAGCCAAGGTTCACTGTCGACCGATCTGACGTCGATGGGAAGGGCCCGGCGACGACCTCCGCCCGCAAGCCAGGAGACCTGCCTGGACGTGAGGTGACAACTCTCCGCTTCAGAGAGGTCCCTCGATCTCCGGACGTAAGGTCCGGCCAGGTCGAAGCCCCACTCTGCGGCGGAGCCGAAGGAGTTGGGCATGTTGGCATCACTCCCATGGTCGTCGCGTTGGCTTGGATGGCTGGTAGCACTGATCGCCGGTCTGGCGCTGGCGGCCTGCTCGGGCGACGGTCCGCCTCAGGCTCAACAAGCGCAGTCTTCGCTGGCCGACGCGAGGACATTCGAAGGCGTGCGCGGCATCGTCGATCCCGACAACCGCGGTTGGCCTCGCGAGGTCGAGGGGCTGAACGGCGTCGTCAGCATTCCGACCAAGCCCTTGCGGATCATCACCGCGTCGGTCGGGCACGACGAAATGGCGCTCGCGCTCGTGCCCAACGAGCGCCTGGTTGCGGTCGGCTCGTCGACCAAGAACGCGACCTACTCAAACGTCGCGGCGCTGGTCCAGGAGAAAGCGGAGATCTCGCGGGATCCGGAAGTGATCATCGCGCAGTCACCCGATGTCGTCGTGACCAGCCCGTTCTTCCCGGTTGAGGCCGTCGATGCGCTGCAGCGCGCCGGCATTCCCGTCGTCCAGACCGAGCTGATCCAGAGCCCCGAGGCGCGGATCAACAACATTCTGCTGATGGGCTACATCTTCGGCGAGGAGGAACGCGCCCTGGAGTTCGCCGACGAAGTCCAGGCGCGCTATCAATCCCTGATCGCCGTGACCAGCGAGAAAGCGCCGCAACCGAGCGTGCTGGCGCTGACGCGTTACTCGGACTCGCTCTGGGTCGCCGGCGGCAACTCGACCGAGGGCGGTGTGATCCTCGCCGCGGGCGGCGTCAACGCGGCGGAGACGGCGGGCGTGAGCGGCATCCAGACCACCAGTCTCGAAGGCGTGATTGCGATGGCGCCGGAGATCATCATCATCGCCCAGCCCCTCGAATTCGGGGCCGAGGAGTTTCGCC
Organism: Chloroflexota bacterium; assembly: GCA_026705105.1. Lineage (GTDB taxonomy): Bacteria > Chloroflexota > Dehalococcoidia > Bin125 > Bin125 > Bin125. The sequence goes on from JAPPBK010000316.1 coordinate 2,700, forward strand.
AGAGTCTGCTTGACAATGAGGCGCTAGCCGAAGTCCCCGCGGTCCAGAACGGGGCCGTGCACATTGTCGTGAGCAAGCACTTCACCACGCTCTCCTACTGGAACATCAGGGGGGCGGAAGACCTGGCGCGGCTGCTCTGGCCCGACGACTTCCCGGACCCGCCGGCCGAGTCGTTCACGTTGGCCGAGTAGGCGACGGCGGGGACCAGGAACAAGCGCCGAAAGGTCATGCAGTGGCGACGATTGCCGTGGTCGGCGTGGGACCGGGAGACCCGGAGTTGCTCACACTTAAGGCGCGAGCAGTGATTGAAGCTGCTGACTATGTCGCGGGATTCGCGACTGTGCTCAAACCGGTTGGTCGCTGGATCCGCGGCACGGCCCTACCCATGAGCTACCGCGACCAGGAGCAGGTGCTGGACGAGCTGGCGTCCCATGCCGAGGCGGGAAAGAAGTGCGTGCTCTGTGTCTGGGGCGACCTCAACTTCTCCGCCGGTGAACTGCTGGCGCGGATCCGCCGGAGGGCCGAGATCGAGCCGGTTCCGGGGATCAGCTCCGTGCAGATCGCCTGCGCCCGCCTTGGTCTCGCCATGGAGGCGTCGCTATTCATCACCCTCCACGTCCGCGACGGTCGCGAGGCGGGAATGGACACGCTGGTTGCGGCGCTGCGGGAGGGAAGCCGGAACGTGATCGTCTTGCCTCGCCCGTTCGACCTCATGCCTGCCGCAATCGCACGCCGATTGCTCGAGGCTGGTCTGCGTACCGACATGGACGTGCAGGTGTTGGAACGCCTCTCACTGCCGGACGAACGGATCACGAGGCGAACGCTCGCGTCGCTGGCCTCGGACGACAGACAGTGG
>JAPPBK010000401.1 GCA_026705105.1 Chloroflexota bacterium
ACGCGCCCTGGCGAGAGCGGTACTTCCACATCGTCGACCCCGACGGTCACGAGATTTCGTTCGCGAAACCGCTGGAGCGTTCCCCCGCTAGCGGTTGAGATTGCTCGATGCAGTCAGGCCGCCGTCGACAATGAACTCGGATCCCGTGCTGTAGGTCGCGTCGGCGGCGATGAAGAGCATCATCTTGGCGACCTCGTCGGCTCGGCCCATGCGACTGATCGGGATCTTCATAGGTCGGTCGCCCTGCGCGTCGCGCTTCGCGTCGGGATTGAACAGCATCATCGTGTCCACCGGGCCCGGATGGACCGAGTTGACGCGGATGTTCTCCCCGCCCAGCTCTACTGCGGCGACTTTGGTCAGTCCGCGTACGGCGAACTTGCTCGACACGTACGCGCCCAGACCTGGATAGCCCTGAATGCCCGCGGTCGACGAGGTGTTGATGATGCAGCCGCCGCCTGCGTCGCGCATCGCCGGAATCACCGCGCGGATGCCGAGGAACACGCCGACCAGGTTCACGTCCACGACCTCGCGGAAGTGCTCGAGCGTGGCGTGCTCGATGGGCGCCACCGGCAGGATCCCGGCATTGTTGAGCAGGAGGTCCACGCGGCCGAACTCGGCCACGGTCTTGTCGACGATCTCGCTCCAGTCGGTCTCGCTGGTCACGTCGAGGTGGACGTACGCGGCCTGACCGCCGGCATCAATGATGCTCTCCGCGACGCGCTGGCCGTCCTCGTCGAGGATGTCGCCGAGCACCACCGCCGCGCCCTCGCGCGCGAACAGGCGGGCCTCAGCCTCGCCCTGTCCACGCGCGCCGCCTGAGATAATGGCGACCTTTCCGTCGAGCTGTCCCATGTGGTTCTCCGTGTCTAGTCCGTAGTGCTGCTACTGGATTACTCAATCAGCTGGCCGATGTTGCCGCCGATGGTCAGTCCGCCATCGATGACGAACTCGGCGCCTGTGCTGTAGGAGGCGTCGGAGGCGATGAAGAGCATCATCTTGGCCACCTCGTCGGCCGTGCCGATGCGCGGAATGGGACCCGCGAAGCTGAAGTCGTCGTCCGCGCGCTGGGAAATCTCCGGATCGCGGATCATCGGCGTGTCAATCGGACCGGGATGCACCGAGTTGACGCGGATGTTGTAGGGGCCGAACTCGACCGCAGCCGACTTGGTCATCCCGCGCACGGCGAACTTGGAGGAGACGTAGGCGCTGAGCCCGGCATACCCCTCGAGCCCCGCCGTCGACGACGTGTTGATGATGCAGCCGCCGCCGGCTTCCTTCATCGGCTTGACCGCCGCCCGCATCCCCAACCAGACGCCAACCTGGTTGATGCGAATGACCTCCAGGTACTCCTGCAGCGACGAGTCTTCGATCATCTTGACCCGCGCGATGCCGGCGTTGTTGATCAGGATGTCCAGGCGGCCATACTGCTCGACCGTCAGGTCAACCAGTTCCGCCCAGTTGGACTGATCCGACACGTCGAGCTTGGCAAACGTCGCCTGTCCGCCGGTGTCGATGATGCTCTCGGCGACGCGCCTGCCCTCTTCCTCAAGGACGTCGCCGAGCACGACGGCGGCGCCCTCGCGGGCAAACAGCCGCGCCTCCGCTTCGCCCTGTCCTCGCGCGCCGCCTGAGATCAGCGCGACCTGTCCGTCCAGCTTGCCCATGTTGCCGCTCCTCTGTTTCTAGTTCTGCAGAAAGGAGACTACTTGCCGCTCAAGTCGCGGCGGGTGCGCATGGCGAATGGTTCGACGCGGCCGCTCTCAAGGTCGAAGCGATAGCGCCATTGTCGCAGCAGATCCAGACCGTAGACGTGGATCGCGAGCGTCTTGCCCTCGTTGATCTCCACCGCGTGGATGTCAGCCGGCGGCTCGGAGATCACCGTGGTCGTGCCGGTCGGCACCCGCGTCGGCTCCAGCTCCTCCAGCTCCGCGAACCAGGGCGTCGTTCCGTCGTCCACCCGCCGGTAGTTGCGGTTGTACTCGACCCCCGAGATCACGCCCTCCATCGCCCATCCGTTGTGGTTGTGCACCGGCGCCCCGGCATCGGGCTGCCAGACCACCGCCATCACGGTCAAGTTGTCGGATCGGTGAATGACGAATCCCTTGTCGGGATCCGGGTCGTCGTTCTCCGGCACGTCGAGCAGCACATCACTGCGCTGGATGATCCGCTCCAGCGGATCGGCGATTTGCGCGATCTGGCGCTCGGCTGAGTCTCCCCGGTCGGCGATTCGCTGCGCGTCCTTGACGAAATCCATCAGCGTGTACGTCGCGGTCGTCATCTCTCGACCCTTTCGCTGTGCTGTCGCACTGCTGACGAGTATAGGTCTGCTGCACCGAGACTCGACATTGTCGGCTAGCCTGCGCAGACGAACAGACGGACCGGTGGAGAGCGTCCATGGCGTCTCGACAAGCGGAATTCGGCCTCTTTTACCAGCTGCCGCAGGCCGACGGACAGGACGTGCCCCAGCGCTATCGCGACACTATCGCCCAGGTCGTGCATGGTGACCGCATCGGCTGGGACACCGCCTGGCTGGCCGAGATGCACTTCGTCCGCGAGTTCTCGGTTCTGCCTTCTCCGATGTTGGCCATGGCCGCGATTGCCGCGCAGACCGATCGCATCCGGCTCGGCACCGGCGTCGCGCTCTTGCCACTCGCCGATCCGATTCGCACCGCCGAGGACGCCGCCACGCTGGACATCATCTCCAACGGACGCCTGGAGTTCGGCGTCGGACGCGGCAGCATCGGCGAGCACTTCGCCGGCTTCAACGTCAACATCGCCGATCGCGCCAGCCGCTTCGAGGAAGCGCTGACCGTCATTCGTCAGGCCTGGCTCGACGGTCCGGTCAACTTCGAGGGCGACCACTTCCGCTACCGCAACGTCCCGGTCGTGCCCAAGCCGATCCAGCGCCCAGGTCCGCCGATCCGCATCGCCGCCAACAGCGACGAGTCGTTCGTCCGCGCCTCGACGGACGGCTGGCGCGTCTTCGCCAGCCCGATCACCGCCTTTGCCGAGGACCTCGACCGGCGCTTCGCCATGTACCACGAGGCTCGGCCCGACGCCCCCGCGACCGACGCCGGCATCCTGCTGCCCGTTCACGTGCACGAGTCATCCGAGACGGCTAAAGAAGAGGCGCGCGCCAGCCTGCAGAGCTATCTCAAGGTGGTCACCGATACCGGCATGCGGAGCTGGGCGCGGCGTGGCGGTGACCCGGACGACCTCCCGCCGCTGCTCGATCGCAATCGCAACTCCAGCTACGAAGAAGTCCTGGATCAGATGTGCGCGATCGGCAATCCGGACGAAGTCACCGCCAAGCTCAACGCTGTGGGCCGGCGCTACGGCGTTGGCCACTTCATCACCTGGTGCAATGCCGGCGGGCTCATCCCGCACGAACAGGTCACGCGCTCGATGAGCCTGTTCATGGATCAATGCGCGCCCAACATCACGGCCGGCTGACTTCCGCTTGCGGCAACCTGGCGCGCATGACCGCCACCGCCTCGGCGTTGTCATCGATT
>JAPPBK010000126.1 GCA_026705105.1 Chloroflexota bacterium
GGCGGTCGCCGCATGTGGGCCGTTGCTTGTGGCAGACGCGGCGGCCGTGGCGGATCAGGGTGACGTGGAAGTCGTAGTACTTGTCGGGCGGGAGCTGGGCTTCGAGCATGTCGTGGGCGGGCACGGCGGCGACCTTCGCGCCGATCAGGCCGAGCCGCTGGGCCACTCGGTGGACGTGGGTGTCGACGGGCAGCGCCGGTCGTCCGAGCGAGAAGAGCAGCACGCAGGCGGCGGTCTTGGGCCCGACTCCGGGCAACTCGGTCAGCCACGTCTTCGCCTCATCAATCGGCATGTCTTCCAAACGCGAAGCATCCCAGTCGGGACCCAGCCGTTCGCGCAACATGGCCAACAACGCCTGCATACGCGGAGCCTTCGTCCTCGCGAGGCCGCCAGGCCGGATCGTCTCTTCGAGTTCCTCGACCGGCGCTTCGAGGACGGCGTCCCAGTCGGGATAGCGCTTCAGCAACTCTTGGAAGGCGCGGCCGGAGTTGGTGTCGGATGTGTTCTGCGAGAGCAGCGTGAGCACAAGCTCGGTGACGGGATCATTGGTCGCGCGCCAGGGCGTGAGCGGCGCCTCGCGGATCAGCCGGTTGATGATCGCGGTCGGTCGGAGTGGCGTGGGCGCGCGTCGTCGGCGGGGCATCATGCGTTTCCGCTCAACGTTCGAATGAGTACTCCGTTGAAGGGCAGGAAGGACAGTTCGTGAGCGTAGGTACTGTCGCCGCGCATGGCTCGGAAAAAGGCTCGCCAGAGGTAGTTGATGTACTTCGAGGTCTTGAGCGCGAGCCAGGGCCAGGTGGTGACGCACCAGTAGTAGATGCGGGAGATGGTTCGCGCGGCGTTGAGCTCGGGTTGGATGTGTTGGTTGACGGCGTCTGCGTAAGTGGCTGAAGGATCGTCGCTATTGAGCACAGCGTCGGCGGCGAGGTTGGCCGAGTGGACGGCGTAGGCGATGCCCTCGGCGGTGAACTCGTCGGCCAGGCCGGCGGCGTCGCCGAGCAGCAGCGCGCGGCCCCTGGCCACAGGCTCGGCGACCGAGCGGCGGTAGCGGATCGGGTGTCCCTGGACCTTGATGACTTCCGCATCGTCGAGACCGAGCCTCGAGAGGTAACGGTCGGTCTGCTTGCGGATGGCGCGGCCTCGCGCGGGCGCGGTGACGACGCCGATCGATAGTGTGCCGGCCTTGGGGAAGACCCAGCCGTAGCCCCAGGGTCGGTAGCCGACATCGACGTTGGCGGCCTGATGCCAATGGTCCAGGGCATCTCGTGGCGCAGCGACCTCGACCTCATAGGCGGCGCTGCGGGTCGGGGCCGACGCAATGCCGAGCCAGCGCGCGGTCGGGCCCGTTGCGCCGTCGGCGGCGAGGATGTGGCGCGCTCGGACGGTGCCTGTTGGCGTTTCAATCTCGTAGCAATCGTCCGTTTCGAAGATTGATTGAACAGGCGTTGAGTCTGCCACCGACGCGCCCGACTCGGCGGCCAGATCGGTGAGGAACTGGTCGAAGCGGTCGCGCATCACCATCCAGGCGAGTGGACGTTCCGATTTCTTGCGGAACTGAGGTTGGCCGAAGCGCGAGACGTCGATCGTGTCGACATGGCCCTCGCTGACCGGAGCAATATCGAGATCGTCCAACAGTCGAAGCGTTCGGGCGGGGACCCCTCCGCCGCAAGCCTTGTAGCGGGCAGCGATTGCTTCTCGAGAAGCAGGGTTGAGGCTCCAGCAGTGCTCAGTTGCTGCGCCGCTCGCGCGCCGGCGGGGCCGGCTCCGATCACCAAGGCATCCCAAGTCCGTGCACCCGCCAAGGTCATGGTTGATCAGCGTATCGGGAGGGTTGGCTATACTTTTTGCGCCTGCGATTTGGTCGCGGGATGGTGTGCAAAGACCCGAGGAGCCAAGCATGGACTATCAATTCACCGAAGCTGACAACGCGTTCCGCAGCGAGGTGGTGGACTTCATCGGCAACAACTGGGTGCCGGCGTCCGTCTCGGACGATAACCCCGACGCCGGGTTTGAGGCCGAACGCGCCTTCGAGAAGCGTGCGGCGTCCAAGGGCTGGCTGACCATGGCCTGGCCGGAGGAATACGGCGGGCGCGGCGCGAGCCACATCCAGCAAATGATCTACCGCGAGGAAGCGGCCTATCGCGACGCGCCCGGCTCGGGCGGGCAGGGCATCTCGATGGTCGGGCCCTGTCTGATGCTGCACGGCACCGAGGACCAGCGCCAGGAGCACCTGCCGCGAATCGCCAACGCCGAGTCCTACTGGGCGCAGGGCTTCTCCGAGCCCGGCAACGGCTCGGACCTCGCCGGGCTGCAGACACGCGCCGTCCGCGACGGCGACGACTTCGTGATCAACGGCCAGAAGATCTGGACCTCGGGTGCGCAGCACGCCGACTGGATCCACGTGCTCACGCGCACCGACACCGAAGCGCCCAAGCACCGCGGCATCTCCTACTTCCTGCTCGACATGAACACGCCGGGCATCGAGGTGCGGCCGCTGATCAACATGCTCGACGAGCACAGCTTCAACGAGGTCTACTTCACCGACGTGCGCGTGCCCGCCTCGAACATGATGGGCGAGTACAACCGCGGCTGGTACGTCGCGGCGACGCTGCTCGACTTCGAGCGTTCCGGCGTGGCCTGGTCGGCGACGTCGCGTAAGAGCATTGAGCTGATGTCCGAGTACGCCGCGGAGCGGCCCGGGCGTCGCGGCGGGGACAAGCTGATCAACGATCCCGGCGTGCGCAACGGTCTCGCCAACCTGGCGATCGAGTCGGAGATCGCCAAGCTGATCTCCTACCGCGTCGTCTGGATGCAGTCGCAGGAGCTGGTCCCGAACCACGAGGCGTCGATGTCGAAGATGTTCGGCTCGGAGCTTGGCCAGCGCGTGGCGCGCTTCGGCGTGAACATGATGGGCTTGCACTCGCAGCGGATCGACCCCGAAGACCCGGGCGCGCCGATCGCGGCAAGGATCGGCCGGGCCTACATGTCGACCGTGCCCAGCACGATCGCCGCAGGCACCAGCGAGATTCAGCGCAACATCATCGCCACGCGAGGTCTGCAACTTCCGCGTCAGTAGCTGGGTTTCAGACGGCGCGCGCGCCGCGGAGCAGGTCGTTGACGTGCTCGCGGACGTGACCGACGGCGACGCCCTCGAGCACGTCGAGCAGCGTCCCTTCGACGCCTCCGGCTGAGCGGGTGGGTTGCTTGAGCAGTTCCTCGTCGGCGGCCCGGATCGCGTCGATGGTTTCGGCCCGGTTGCGGCGGAACTCGGTCAGCAGTTGCTCGACCGGTTGGTCGTCTCGGCGGGCGACCTGTTTGGCGTTGTAGACGTCCATGTCGAAGCCTGCGCCGCCTCCCTGGGGGACATCTGCTCCTGAGGCGCGTTGCTCGGCTCGCTCGATCAGGCGGGGGTAGGTCCACTCGATCGCGGCGATGTGGGCGAGCAGTTGACGGGCGTTCCAGCCCTGCTCGTAGACGCCGCGTTCGAAGGCCTCTGCAGGGAGTTGGG
>JAPPBK010000237.1 GCA_026705105.1 Chloroflexota bacterium
AGTGACTTGTAAGTCAGGGCCCGACGCCGCCCGGTTCTCTTGGCACCAAGGCGCGACCATGGCTTGTGCGGCGCGGTCGTCCGAATCGTATGGCCACTTGGAAGAGAGGATTTTGTTCCAGATCGTCACCCAGCCTGGGCACCATACGAGCTCTTTGCGCATCCGGACTCCGGAATCTTCTATAACGACCACGGCGACAGCACTGATCCTCCAGGTTGGATGGGCACGTTTGAGCGAGATCAGCTCATGCTCTTGAGGCGGTTCGTTCGAGACAAGATCTATGAGCAGGCTGCACTCCAACCAGTTCCAGAGCTGATCGACAACGTTCGACGAAGGTACGCCATTGCTGAGCGTGAGCGGATCACAGCGAGCGGGGACCTTGATGCTCTGGAAGAGCTCCACCAAGAAGAGATCGCGGAGAAAGACGAGACCATTGGCTCACTACGTGAGTCACTAACGAGACGAGACAGTGCTTTCGTTGAGCTACAGGACAAGTTGGATCAGAAGCAAGCGAAGTTAGCTCATCTTCAGTATCAGCTGGGACAAGCTAAAGGCGAGCCAGGTGCTGACGATCGCGTCGAGGAAGCGACCGAGTCTCGCTTGCCAGCCACCGTAGCTGAGGCGATTGAGATCTCTAAGAACCGATTCCCTGCTCTCAGGTTTGGACCCCAGTCGATGGATAAACTCGAAAGCTTGAATCCCCAAGCCGGTCCACCTCGCAAGATCCTCGGTGATCTCGACACTCTCAACCAGCTCAGTCAACTGCTGAAGGGGGATAGCAAACTCGGGCAGGACGTCATTTCTTGGCTAAAGGCGCAGAACGTCAACGTCTCAAGGGAAAGCTCTACCAGGCTGAATAAGTATGCAGCGGAGCTTACATTCCCAACTGTTCGGGGCACGTACGAGCAGATGGGCCATCACATCAAGTATGGAGGGGGGCTGGGGAAAGACATAGAGGCGAGAATTCACTTCAGTGTTCATCTCTCAGATGATGAAGATGGAGTTACGATCGATGTCGGGTACGTCGGCCCGAAGATCATGCCGGACTGAGGCGAGAGGCACAATATGATCAAGAACGAGATCCAGTACCGGATCACGAAGGCTCAAACGTCTCGGTTCAGACTAACGCTGGCGAGTCTGAAACGCAGAACGAGCAACACCGATCGTCTCCATCCACGCACCGCACAGGCGCAGATTGATGCAGTGAGCAGCCAACTAGCCGATCTGGAGAACGAACTCAGCGCGTATGAGGTCTCACGTGCTCGCACTCCCCGATGCTGAGATGCTTAACCCCGATGCCGGAGGCGGGCGACGAGGATTGGCGGGATGTCGGGGAGATCGTCCCAGGTGAGACGACTCTCCGAGTCGGGATCGCGACGATCGCGGAATGACGGCTCGCGGATGCCGTCCAGGACCCAGCCTCGATCGAACGCGGTCGTGAACAGTTCGGTCAGCGAGCGGTGGAAGTAGGGCTGCTGCGCCGGTTGCCCGACCGAGGCGATGCCGTGCTGAACGCCGGTGTCGAGGTACCCCGTGACTCGCACTCCGGACTCCGTGACCAGGCGGCCGTCCGGCGTCTCGTGGCGTTCTACGAAAAGCCGCACGTCGGGACCGAGATTGAACGCCGGATGCAGCACGGAGAAGACGAACGGCGCGCCCTCGGCGAGCGCCAACGGCAGCATGTCGAACAGCGGCGTGATTTCGGCGATGTCCATGATCGCCATGTTGCAGACGGCGGCGTCGAACGGCGCGCCGCGCGCGCCGGCGAGTGTGGCCAGCTCGCTGCGGTCGGTGGCGTCCAGGCGCATCCAATCGAGATTGCGCGCCTGTGAACGCTCGCGCGCGATGTCGAGCAGACGCTGCGAGCCGTCGGTGGCGGTGACCGCGACACCCAGAGCAGCGGCCTGGCGGGCGAAGTTGCCGTTGCCGCAGGCGATCTCCAGCACTGTCGCGGGCAACGGCTGCAGCAGCTCCAGCGTGGTCGGGAAGACCAGCGTGCGCTGCCAGTAGTTGCCCTCGTCGCCCTGGACCGCATCCCAAAACTCGGCGTTGGTTTCCCACGCTGCGATGGACTCGTCATTGAGGTCGGGATAGTCGACCATGTGTGGCTCGGATTCGTTGCTACCGTAGGCGCAGACTGCAACAGGATGTGCGCGCATGCGCACGGACTATCACCTTATCCCGAATCCAGGCAGGGAGATCGTCATGAGCGCGCCGCTACCGGTCATCATCCAGGGACTTGGCCCCATCGGACTGCGGGTCGCCGAAGCCGCGCTGAACGATCCCTTTCTCGACGTGGTCGGCGCGGTCGAGATCAATCCCGAGATGGTGGGTCGGCCGCTGTCGGCGCTCGTCGACGGCGCGCCCGACGTCGCGATCCGGCAGTCGGTTGCGGCCGCGCGGGTCGATTCCCGTTCCGACGGCGGCATACTGCTTCACTGCACCGGCTCGTACCTGGAACAGGTCTCGCCGCAGATCGAGGAGGCGTTGCGACAGGACCTGCACGTGGTCTCGACCTGCGAGGAGCTCGCGTTCGCCCAGGCGCGGCATCCGGAGATCGCGGCGGGACTCGACGTCTTGGCCCGCCGCGCCGAACGGACCGTCGTGGGCACCGGCGTCAACCCGGGCTTCCTGATGGACGCGCTGCCGGCCTCGCTCTCCTCAATCTCGCACAGCATCAAGTCGGTCTCGGTCAGGCGGGTCCAGGACCCGTCGCGGCGTCGCGTGCCGTTCCAGGAGAAGGTTGGCATGGGGATATCGAAGGCGGCCTGGGAAGCCAAGCGCGACGCCGGCGGCTTCGGTCACGTCGGACTGATGGAGTCGGCGAGACTGCTGGTTTACCCGCTGGGTTGGAAGATCGTCGACTGGCGGCACGAGATGGTTCCCTGCGAGACGCCGGGACAGGAACTGGTTGCGGGGACGCTGGAGACGCTGGAGGGCTCGACCTTCGACGGTCACACGGTGCGACTGCACTTCGAGGCGAACGCGTCGGTCGAGGAGGAGTACGACGAGATCGTGGTCGACGGCACGCCGCCGCTCAAGCTGCGCTTCGAAGGCGGCGTCTTCGGCGACGACGCCACGGCGGCCTCGGTGGTGCGCGCCGCGCGGGTGATTCCGCACACGCGGCGCGGTCTGATGACGGTGCTCGATCTGCCGCTGCGTTAACCTGAGTGCCCCAGAGCGGGATTCCCGCCTGCGCGGGAACGACGGGGATTGGGCCAAGTGCTGAGAGGGAGTCATCATGAGCTTCGACGACCGAGAATTCCGCAACGCCCTGGGCATGTTCCCCAGCGGCGTCACGGTGATCACGACCGGCGCCGAACCCAACTTCGTGGGCATGACGGCTCAGTCGTTCTCGTCCCTCTCGCTCGACCCGCCGCTGGTGCTGGTTTGCGTAGACAAGGGCGCGAGCGTGCTGCCGCTGCTGAAGGAAACCGGCGCGTACACGGTCAACATCCTGCCCGACACGGCGATGGACACCTCCAACTACTTCGCCAGCAGCA
>JAPPBK010000079.1 GCA_026705105.1 Chloroflexota bacterium
CGCTCGACCTGACCGACTTCTTCATCAAGCACTTCATCAACTCGCTCGGCATCGACCCCGTCGATGCGCTGGACGCCGGTTTCACCTACTCGGGGCTGATGCTGCCGTCGTTCTTCGGCATCATGCTTGGATCCATCCTTGCCGCGCCGCTTGCCGCCAGACTGGGAGAGTCGCGAGCCCTTCCCGCCATCTGGCTCCTGGGAGCCTTGGCGATGTTGCCGCTGCTCCTGATTGACCATCTCGGACTGGTGGCCGCACTCGCCTTGCTGGCGGCTTCGACCGCCATCGTCGAGCCGCTCGCCGGCGGCTACATCAACCGACGTATTCCTTCCGACCAGCGGGCAACCGTGCTCTCGGTCTTCTCACTGGTCACGGCCGTAATGATCACGGCCGTGATCGGCTCCGCCTCCGCGCTGGTCGACGCCTACGACTTCCGCGCCGGGTTCCTCTTCGCGTTCGCGCTGTTGGTCATCGGCGGACTCCTCTGCTGGCAGCACTGGTCAGTCACCCACCGCCAAACCAAACTCGCAACGCTGCCGTAGTCGGCCTGATACTCAGGCCACGATCTCCCGCTCGCGCAGATCCGCAACAGCCTCTGTGTCTATTCCCAGCGCGGCAAGCAGCGCCTCAGTGTCCTGACCGCGAGTCGGCGCGCCCCCGCGAATCCGACCGGGTGTCGCCAAGAGCTTGGGCGCGACGCCCGCCTGGCGCATGACGCCGCCTTCCGGAGTCGGTACCTCGACCACCATCTGGCGTGAGATGTTGTGCTCGTCCCGCAACGCCTCCTCCAAGGTCAACACCGGCTTGGCGCAGACATCGACCTCGTTGAGCAGCTCGTGCCATTCGTCCGCAGTGCGCACTTTGAACGCCGCCGCAAAGGCCTGCCGAATCTCCTCGCGCCGAGCCGGGTCGGTCGTTCCTTGATCCTCGATGTACTGCTCAAGCTCCAACGCGCGGCAGAGGTTGGTGTAGAAGTACGGCTCCATCGAACCGACCGAGAACCAGCGCCCGTCCGAAGTCTCGTAGACCTGGTAGTGCGGCTCGCCGCCGTTGAGCACGTGCGCCGCAGGGGACATATCCGCTCCCGCGCCCTCGTAACCGGCCAGCGCCGACGTGATCAGCGAGAGCACGCCGTCCGACATGCCCAGATCGATGTACTGGCCTGCGCCTGTGCGCTCCCGCGCCTGCAGCGCGCAGACGATCGCGAACGCCGCCATCAAGCCGCCACCGGCGAAGTCGGCGATGATGTTCACCGGAATCGCCGGCCGACCGTCGGCCGCATAGTCGCCAATCATGCCCAGCGCGCCGCCCGTTGCGATGTAGTTGATGTCGTGCCCCACGTGCGTCGCGTACGGACCGGTCTGCCCGAATCCGGACAGCGAGCAGTAGACCAGCCGCGGATTGCGCGCGCTCAGCGTCTCCCAGTCGACCCCCAGCCGTTTGACCACGCCCGGACGAAAGCCCTCCAGCACCACATCGGCCTCCTCAGCCAGCCGATAGAACACCTCGCGCGCCTCGTCCGACTTGAGATTCAGCCCGATCGACCGCTTGCCCCGTCCCAGCGCGTACGAGGAGAATCGACGCCGCTCCTCATTGGGGTCGCGTGCCAGATCACGGCGGCCACGTGGCCGCCCGGCCTGCTCGATCAGGATCACCTCCGCGCCCATGTCGGCCAGCAGCATCGAGCAGTACGGACCGGGAGCGAGCGCCGACAGGTCCAGCACACGGATTCCGTCTAGGGGGCCATCCAGCGTCGTCATCGCCTGCTCCGTTCGCTGCGCGCGGGATCTGGCCTACAGGCTACGTCTCGGCCTGCAGATCGCTTCGTCGCGCCGAAACCTGGAAGTACCAGAGGAACAGCAGCCCGACCAGCGATACCGGAATGATTACCAGCCCGTGCAGGATCGCCGCGAACGCGACCGCCGTCGCCTCCGCTCCCTGCTCGCCGACCATGCCCAGGGTCGGCAGCCAGATCAACAGCGTCGCCTTCGTCGCCCACTCGAACGGTCCGACGCCTCCGGCCGTCGACGGCGCAGTGATCAGCAGATTGGCCGCCGCCGCGACCAACAGGTAGACCGGGAACGGCACGCCCAGGTTGAAGGCCTGCCCGACCATCCAATACATCAACGCCTCCAGCGCCCAGGCAATCAGACTGGCCGTCACCGCGCCCGTCACCTGGCGCCGATTGGCCTGCGCCGACATGCCCGTAATCACAGGTTCAAGCCAGGTCCACTCGCGATTCGCTTGACCGGGAATGCGGGCCAACGCCTTGCCGATGACTCGCTTTGCGTCGTCGGGGCGTCGCGCGATCCAGCCAAACACCAGGAACGCGCCGATGATGCCGAAGACCAGGAACGACATCGCACCCGTCAGCTCATCGCCGGCGTCGCTCATCCCCCAGAGACCGACCAGGCTCGCGATCACGCCGATCACCAGGAAACAGGTGAGCATTAGTCCGTCATAGACGCGGGTCATGAAGATGCTGGACAGGCCGGACAGCCGTGAGATGCCGTGGCGCTGGTACAGGACGTGCGCGCGCACCAGCTCGCCCGCGCGCAGCGGCAGCACATTGTTGACGCCGAAGCCGATCGCCACGATCGGAAACAGTCGCCACCAGGGAATCCGCTCGATGTGCAGCAGCAGCCAATGCCAGCGCCAGGCCCGTGCCGCAATGCCCGCGAAGTAGACGACCAGCGCCGGACCGATCCACCAGGCCGAAACCTCGGTGAAGGCGCGTCCCACCTGGTGGAAGTCGGCGTTGCGCAGGAACAACACCAGGAACGCGGTACTGCCGCCGAGTCCCAGCGCCAGTCTGGCTCCCGACCCCGTCGTCCAGCTCGGCAACCGTCGCGTCATCACCCGTCCCCGCAGAACGTTGCGGGAAGGTTAGCTAGTCGGAATGCGCATCGGCGGCAGGCGCAGCGCCTCGCGCAGCCAGTTCGCGACCCGCAGCCAGCGCTCCGCGAGTTCGGCGTTGCGCTGCTGCATCCAGTAGCGCACGAACCGTCCGCCCTCGACCGCGCCAAACGCGAACGCCGCGACCACGCCCCCGGCAATGATGTCGGCGATGTAGTGCTCGCCCAGGTAGACGAGTGCAAACGTCAACGCGGCCGAGTACAGCAATGCGACGCCAATCAGCCAGCGCGAGCGCAGGACAATGCCCACGGCCACCACCACGAACGAGGCGGCGAAGTGCAGCGACGGCATCGCCGCCGAAGGATTCGGCTCGGCCATCGCTTCGAAGGCCCAGTTGTAAAAGTCGACGCCGAGGATTGCCGGCCCAACGCTATGCATCCCCCGCACGACATTGTTGATCAGGCCCTGCTCCGCGGCCATCCAGGGCGGCGCTGTGGGGACCGTGAAGTAGAGGATGACGCCCAGGTAAAAGGTCAGCGCCACGATGATCGTCACACGCCAGGCCATGCGCCGCACAAACAGCCACGATGCGCAACGAAAGCGCGCAGGATGTGGACGTGCGCCAACTGGAGAGCATCAACC
>JAPPBK010000418.1 GCA_026705105.1 Chloroflexota bacterium
GGAACGCAGGCAAGTCGAGTCGGACCGCCGCCGGGTGACGGTCGCGCTCACCGACACCGGCCTGGACACCATCGAGAGGCTCTTCCCCCGGTTCAACCGCTACGAGGGCGAGATGGTGCGCGAACTCTCGACGGACGAGAAGCAAGCGCTGGCCGGGCTGCTGCGCCGGGTGATCGTCGAGGCCGGACGGCAGTGACCGGGCGGCAGTGACCGGGGCGGTCCGCAGGCCTGATCTCAGCGCTCGAGGTTGTCGAAGGGTCCGAGGGCCAGTGCTCCGCCGTCGAGTCTGAAGGACGCGCCGTTGGCGAAGCGCCCCGCGGGAGCCACCAGGTAGTGGACAAGGGCCGCGATCTCGCCGGGCTCGCCGGCCCGGCCCGCGATGTTGACGGGCGCTCCGGCCGCGTCTAGCTCGTGGATGATCTCCGCGGCCATGGGCGTGTCCACGATTCCTGGATCGACCTGCGTGACCCTGATGCCGTCGTCGCGCCACTCCTTGGCCAGCGCCACCGTCATCGCGGCCAGACCGGCCTTGCTCGCCCCGTAGACGGCGCCGCCCGCCGAGGGCCGCACCGCGTCCACCGAGCCGATCATCACTACGGCCGAGTCGCCGCCCGCGGCCAGGTGGGGATGGGCCAGTTGGCACAGCCGTAGCGGGGCCCACAGGTTGAGCCCGATCAGCCCGTCGAAGTGCTCCCGGTCGAGGTCGCTCAGCGGCAGCCAGTCGGCCCGGCCGGCGTTGTTGACGAGGATGTCGAGCCCGCCGAGTTCGGCCACCGCGGCCGGGATCACGCCGTCGACGCCGCCCGGGTCGCTCAGATCGGCCACCAGCGGCCGGATGGAGCCTTCCGCCTCCGGCGCTCGACCCGACCGCGACACCGCCACCACATCCGCGCCGGCATCGGCGAGCCGGACCGCGATGGCGGCACCGATCCCCGACGACGCCCCAGTCACGACGGCCCGCCTCCCAGTAAGGTCGAGAGCAGCGTCGGTCACCCCGCAACCCTAACCACAGGCCGTTCTCCGCTCGGGAGCTGATCCCTTGGACGACGCACTCATGCGAATGCGGTTCCCTGATGCGCGCAGGCCTAGGCGCCGTCTACACGCCGTCAGAAGTCGTGTCCTCGATGGTCGCCTGGGTGATCGGTGTCGCGACCGTCCGTGTGATCGATCGAGGCGCCCCGTCAATGCGCCTCGAATCGTCGCAGGCTTGGCCGTTCCGGCACCCGCTTCTTTGCGATGGCGCGCCATGGGCGTCCGCTGATTCTGGCGATCGCGATTATGATTGAATTGTGTATCGACGAGGATAGCATCCTATGAATCATGTCATATCCAATGTTCCATCCGCTAAGCCTCCTCGATCGCACCTTCGAGTTCACCGGAGAGCAGTTCGCGGCTGAGTTTCCTGTCGAAGGCCAGCATGTGGAATTCAAGGAAGGTCTCTCGGAGAGGGCGGTCCGCGAGACGGCGATGGCGTTCTCCAACGCGGAGGGTGGAGTAATCCTGCTGGGAGTGGCCGACAACGGGACGGTCCGGGGGGCGAATCTCAAGCCCGAGAGCGAAGTCCAGTTGCGCAACGCCCTGCAGCAGGTCAGCAACTTGGGCCAGCACCAGCTTCAGCCACTGGTCGTCGACGGCCGGGCCGTGCTGGCCATCGGAGTGGCAGCTCGCCGCGACAGCTTCGCTCAACTGCCCAGTGGCCAGGTCAAGCAGCGAAGGGGTGCCTCAAATCACACGCTGATGGGTGCCGAACTCGCCGACTTCATCGCCCGAAGATTCGTCCGGTCCGTCGAAGCGACGGCCACCGCTCGCCAGTCGAGCGTGATCGTCGATGATCTTGCGCTCAAGGTCGCGCGGGCCTGGGGTTGGGAGACCACGTCGGACGGAGCGACCCCCGAACTCCAGGTGCGTCTGAGCGACAACGGATTCATCGAGCCCCGCGGCGGGAGCGGCGGCGACAGCCTCACGGTCGCCGGGGTGCTGTTCTTGGTCAACGACCCGGGTGCCGCGCTCGGAGGCAAAGCCTATGTGGAGGTGTTCCGCTATCGCGACGAAGGGGTGGACTACGACCGGCGCGAGGAATTCAGAGGACCACTCCAGGACCAAGTCGAACGGGCCACGGACTTCATCTTGGGGGAACTCGGCTTCGAGATGGCCCAACTCGGAGTGAGGCGCCACGAGCTTCACCGCCTCCCTCGCCCGGTGCTGCGCGAGGCTGTCGCCAACGCCGTGGCTCACCGCTCCTACATGGCCCTAGGCGAGGCAGTTCGTATCGACCTGCGTCCGGACCGGGTGGTAGTGCGCTCCCCCGGCGGGCTTCCCGACGGCGTGACCCTCGACAACATCGCGCAACGGTCGGTGGCACGCAACACGCTGGTCATCCGAACGCTGCGCTTCCTCGGCGTGGCCGAGGAAGCCGGACGAGGGGTGGATCTCATGTGCAAGCACATGGCGTTGAACCTCATGCACCCGCCCGAGTTCGAGGCGGACCCGACTTCGGTGACGGTCGTTTTGCGCCTGGGCTCGGCGGCAACACCAGCAGAAAGAGCCTGGCTCGTGCAGACGCTGGCAGCAGAGAAGGAAGTCATTGCGCGGCCGTACTCAGTAGGCGACTACGCGGCGGACATCGATGCCGTGCGGCCCCAGGATGTGGCCCTGCTGGTAAGGGCGGCGCGGGGCGAGGTGCTATCCAACGCTACGGCACGAGACCTGCTGGGCGCGGACGCGCAGGAGGCTCGCGGCTCCTTACGGCGCCTCAGGGACCGAGGCCTGCTGAGACAGGCGGGCGCGGGAGCGGGCACGACCTACACGCTCAGCCCTGCGACGACGAGCCCCAACGAAGTGCGTCATGCACCGAGGGAGCACGAAGCGCAGGTGCTGGACATGGCCCTCCAGGGCCCTGTGACCAACGCTGACATCCGAGCCCGCACCGGACTAGGCCGAGCCGCGGTCGTGCAGATCTTCAACCGACTCCTAGCCAGCGGCCAGCTCGAGCGCTGCGGATCCAAGCGAGGCACCCACTACGTGCTCTCCACGACCGAAGCCAATCGTTCGGCCAGCGAATCTCGTTCAACTGACACAGAAGAATGACAAATTATGAATAGAATGATGAAGTGTAGAAAGTTGATCTATCAACTTCTCCATAATTGGCCATAACTTCCTTCGGACCCATCCCAATCGACGTCAAAGTCAAAGCGACGTCACAATTCATGTGCGAAGGAATCTTGTCACCACGAAACTTCAGACTCGACATCCTGACGCAGGGCGCCACGATACCTACAGCACGCCCACGCATTAGGTGCGCCAGGAGCCTCGGCCGAAGCGTTGGAGGCCCCGCGGATAGACGGTCGACCCGGCCCATACGGGGCGGGGCCGTGGCCCGAGCGGCCCGTGAGCGCAGCGAACAAGAGCGGAAATGACCACCCCGCGCCGCGATTGCCTGCCGATCAATCCGCGCTCGCTCTTAGA
>JAPPBK010000234.1 GCA_026705105.1 Chloroflexota bacterium
CCCTAAGGGATGGGCTTCGACCACCTGCTGATCTACGACCACGTGCTCGGCGCCGACCCGTCGGTGCACCGGATGAGCGGTCCCTACACGGACGAGCACCCCTTCCACGAGGTCTTCGTCACACTTGGGTTCATCGCCGCCTGCACGCGCGACCTGGGGCTGGCGACGGCGGTGTTGATCCTGCCCCAGCGGCAGACCGCGCTGGTGGCCAAGCAAGCGGCCCAGTTGGCCGTGCTGTCGAGTAACCGCTTCCGACTCGGCGTCGGCAGCGGCTGGAACCATGTTGAGTACGAAGCGCTGAACGAGAACTTCCGCAACCGCGGACGGCGGCAGGAAGAACAGATCGAGTTGATGCGGCAGCTCTGGAGTAACCACCTCGTCGACTTCGAGGGCGAGTTCCACAAGGTCACGGCCGCCGGGATCGAGCCGCGACCGAGCGAGCCGATCGAGGTCTGGTTCGGCGGCGCACACGACCGCCAACTCCGGCGCGCCGCGAAGATCGGCGACGGCTGGTTCCCGGTCGGCGCTCCCAATGCCGACTCTGCTGCGATGGTGGACGCGATTCAGGGATATCTGCGTGAGAATGGCCGCGACCCGGCCAGCTTCGGCATTGAGCCGCAAGCGCAGATTCGCGGCGGCAATCCAGAGCTGTGGGTATCGCACGCTGAGCGCTGGGCCGACCTCGGCGCGACCGCCATCTCGATCGCCACGATGAACGCCGGTCTTGCCGATATCGACGAACACATTGAAGCCGTGCGCCAGTACCGCGAGGCGGTCACGGCCTAGACCTTCCCGTCCGTTGCGCTGTTAGGGCGTGACGGGAGGTGCCGCCCGACCCTGCGCCGCCACGGCGGCCGCAGCTTCGGCGGCTGCGTCTTCACCGGCGAGGTAGCCGCCCTCGCTCACGTGCAACTCGCGGTCGAGCGTGTACGCCAGCGGCATGCCGGTGGGGATGTTGAGACCCACGATCTCCTCGTTGGAGATCGACTCCAGGTGCTTGACGATGGCGCGGATGCTGTTGCCGTGCGCGGCGATCAGCAGCCGTTGACCGTCGCGGAGCGCGGGCGCGGCGACGCTGTCCCACCAGGGCAGCACGCGCTCCAGCGTCAGTTTCAGCGACTCGGCAGCCGGCAGCGCGTCCGGTGGCGTGTGGCGATAGCGGCGGTCGAATCGTGGATGATCGGGATGGTCGCGGTCCAACGGCGGCGGCGGGATGTCGTAGGAACGGCGCCAGATGAGGACCTGATCCTCACCGTGCTCGGCTGCGGTTTCGGCCTTGTTGAGACCCTGCAGGGCGCCGTAGTGGCGTTCGTTCAGTCGCCAGTCCCGCCCGACCGGGAGCCAGGGCGCTTGGATCTCGTCGAGGATGATCCAGAGCGTGTGGATCGCCCGCTGCAGTACCGATGTCCAGGCGGCGTCGAACTCGATCCCGGCTTCGCGAATCTGTCGTCCCGCACTGTGCGCCTCCGCAACGCCCTGGGCGGTCAGGTCGACATCGATCCAGCCGGTGAATCGGTTCTCCAGGTTCCACTGGCTCTGTCCGTGTCGGACCAGGACCAGGTTGGCATCGTTCGCGTCGACCGACATGGCCACAGGCTACCCTGCGTGTGCCGAGCGTCAGCCGCGGATAAGGCAGAGAGTTTCGCGTGAGTGACCCGCAGCAATCGTCGGACACCGTCTTCGGTGCGATCGTGCGCGGCGAGATTCCCGCCGAGATCGTTTACGAAGACGACGACTGCATCGCCTTTCGCGACCTCAATCCACAAGCTCCGGTGCACGTCCTCGTCATTCCCCGCATCGCCGTCAGCGGGTTGCAGGAGGCAGACCAGGCCGATCCGGCATTGCTCGGTCACCTGATGCAGGCAGCGCAGACCGTGGCACGCCAGGAGGGCCTGGATGCGAGCGGCTGGCGCGTCGTGGTCAACGTCGGGGAAGCCGCGGGGCAGACCGTCCCGCATCTTCACCTGCACGTGCTCGGCGGTCGCGCGCTGACCTGGCCGCCAGGTTGATTGAGACGTCATGGACGCGTTGCTCGAGGTCACCGATCTGGATAAGCACTTCGGCGGACTGCGCGCCTGCGACCAGGCCTCATTCGATGTCGAACCGGGCCAGATCGCCGGCATGATCGGACCCAACGGCGCAGGCAAGACGACCGCGTTCAACTGCGTCGCGGGATTCCTCAAGCCCGACGGCGGCAGCGTCCGCTTCGACGGACGGGACGTGACCGGATTCCCGCCCCACCGAATGTTCAGCAACGGACTCGTCCGCACTTTTCAGATTCCCCAGGAGCTCGAGACGATGACCGTGCTTGAGAACCTGATGCTTGCCGGCGAGCGCCAGTCGGGCGAGCAGGTCTGGCGCAACTGGCTGGCGCCCTGGCGCGTTCGGGAAGAGGAGCAGCGGCTCGAGGCGCGCGCGCACGAGGTACTGGCCCAGACGCAGCTCGGTCACCAGGCGTACATTCGCGCAGGCGCGCTGTCGGGCGGCCAGCGCAAGCTGCTCGAACTCGCTCGCGCCCTGATGGCAGAGCCGAAGATGATCCTGCTCGACGAACCCGGAGCCGGCGTCAACCCCGCCCTGGTCCGTCGGCTGGCCGAGCACATCCGCGAACTGCGGGAACGGCTCGGGCTGACTTTCCTGATCATCGAGCACAACCTCGACTTCGTCCGTCAACTATGCGAGCCCGTGATCGTCATGGCCCAGGGACAGGTCCTGGCGATCGGCGCCGCCGACGAGGTGCTCGCCGATCCCGAGGTCCAGGCCGCCTACCTGAGCGGACGCCGTCCATGACGACCGGAAGCCCATTGCTGCGGGTCGAGCAGTTCAGCGGCGGCTACGTCGAGGGAATCGAGATCATCCATGATGTCGAGCTGGACCTGTTCCAAGACGAAATCCTGACGATCATCGGGCCCAACGGCGCGGGTAAATCGACGCTGCTCAAGGCGATCGTCGGCGCGCTGCCATTCGAGCGCGGACGGCGGTTCTTCGGCGGCGAGAACGTGAGCGGCTGGTCGACGCCGCGCATGATCGCCTCCGGCGTCGGCTACGTACCGCAGATCGACAACGTCTTCACTTCGATGTCGATTCGCGAGAACCTCGAGATGGGCGGCTACATGCGCAAGGACGGCCTGCGCGAGCGGATCGGCGAAGTCCTGGCGATGTTCCCGGACCTCGAGAGCCGACCCGGCGAGCGGGCGAGCAGGCTCTCCGGCGGACAACGGCAGATGCTCGCCATGGCCCGCGCGCTGATGCTCGATCCGGTCATGCTCTGTCTCGACGAACCGACCGCGGCCCTCTCCCCGGCCGCGCGGGGCGAGCTGCTCAGTCGCATCTACCAGATTCACATGACCGGCGTCGGCATCCTGATGGTCGAACAGAACGCGACCGAAGCGCTGGTCTGGTCGGATCGCGGACTCGTCATGGTTGACGGCGAAAAGGCGATTGAAGGATCCGGTCGGGAGA
>JAPPBK010000306.1 GCA_026705105.1 Chloroflexota bacterium
GATGGACGTGGTCCGGAAGGCGGTGCTGCGTTCCCCGGAACTGGTGACGATTTCAGAACGTGCAGGAGATCGACACGATGGTCCGGCACAACCTGCCGGCCACGATCGTGATCTCCAACAACGCCGGCTGGACCGCGGGCTCCAACGACACGCCGGGCCGCCCGCTCGGCTACGGCCAGCGCTACGAGGACATCGCGGTCGCGCTCGGCGGCCACGGCGAGCACGTGACCGAGCCCGAGGAGATCGGCCCCGCGATCGAGCGGGCGATGGAGTCGGGACTGCCGGCCGTCGTCAACGTCGAGGTCGAGCAGCACGCGATGCCGGGCCAGGCCCGCTTCGGCGGCTACTCGGCCACCCTCAGCCGCTAGCCAGATCTCTTTCTCCCCCCGCTTCGCGGGGGAGAGAACAGAAGAAGGATCAACGATGGCATCAGTCCCCGCCGAACACGCCGACCTGGTCGGCGCGCCCAACTTTGCCCACCTCGTCACGGTCAACCGCGACGGATCGCCCCAGTCCTCGCCGATCTGGATCCGTCCCGACCGCGTCTCGGCCGACGGCGCAGTCGAGTCGATCTTCTTCGTCACCGGACTGCGATACCGCAAGTCGCTCAACATGCAGCGCGAACCGCGCGTGTCGCTCTCGATCCACGGGGCGGACGATCCCTATCGCATGCTGGAAATCGTCGGCACGGCTTCGTTCGAACCGCGTACCTCTTGGGACGAGCTCGACGCCATCTCCAACCAGTACATGGGCCGCGACTACCCATTCAAGGGCGACGACCCGGCCGGCTGGCACGTGACCGTCGAGATCGATCGCGTGACGCTACCCAACGGCGGCGAACAACCGCCCTCGGTCGATCCGCCGGCGGCGAGCTCCGACCTGCTCATGCCGCCGCATTTCGCCCACGTGGCAACGGTCAGCTCGACCGGTCAGCCGCGTTCCTCGGTGGTCTGGCACCGACGGTCCGAGGGCGGCGGCGAGCACGACATCGAGTTCTGGACCGGCGCCGAGACGCTCAAGACCCGGCACCTGCGCAATAACCCCGCAATCGCAGTCAGCATTCACGACGAGGCCGATCCGTACCGCTACACCGAGCTGCGGGGACGCGCCGAGATCACGCCGATCGACGGTCGGCAGATGGCGGACGAGCTCACGCGGCTCTATTGGAAGCTGGACGCGTTCCCGATGGACATCAGCGAGATGAACAGCGTCGCGATTCGCGTGCAGACCGGGCACCGGGTCGGCTAGCGGCTACTCCGGCGTCTCCATCGCGTCCATCGCTGCCTGCACCTCTTCAGCCGTGAGTTGCTCGAGTTCCTGGTGGAACCACCAGCGACCACCTTCAGGATCCTCGGCGCGATAGGTGCGGTCGCCGAAAAACTGGTCCTCGGGCTCTTGCAGGACCTTCGCGCCTTCGGCCGCGGCGTGTGCATAGTGCGCGTCGACGTCGTCGACGTAGACCATCACGCTCGCGTGCAGGTGCGGGAGACGTCCTGGACCGCCCAGGCCGCCTTCCGGATAGGCGGAGGCCAGGGTGATTTCTTCGCCCTCGATGATTAGCGAGCAATGGCCCACGCTGCCATCCGGCATGTCCAGGCGAAAGCGTTCCTCAAATCCGAACGCGCGGCAGAGGAATTCGATCATCGCCGGCGCGTCGTCGTAGGACAGCGCCGGGACGATTCGCTGCCTTCTGCCCGCGCTCAGATCAGGTTGTTCAGTCACGGCTTCACTCCCTCGGTTCCATGTCGGCCATCGCCGCCATCATCTCTTCCGGCGTCACGTCGCGGACGTGCTGGTGGAAGTCCCAACCCACGCCCTCGGGATCGACGGCGCGATAGGTTCGGTCGCCGTAGAACTGGTCGGCGGGCTCCTGCGTGATCTCTGCGCCGGCCGCGCGCGCGCGCGCGCAGTGAGCGTCGAGGTCATCCACATAGACAACCACTTGCGCGTGGATGCCGCCGAGTGCCTGCGGACTGCTCAGTCCCATCTCGGGAAAGGCGCTGGCGAGCATCAGCGTCTCGCCGTTCATCTGCAGCTCGCAGTGCCCGACTGTGCCGTCAGGCATTTCCAGCAGCAGCCCTTGTTCGAAGCCGAAGGCGTTCTTGAGAAACTCGATGACGGCCGGCGCGTCTGCATAGTTCAGGTACGGCAGGATGCACTGGCTCCCTTCCGGTGGATTCTGGACCATCGTCTCGTCCTTTCACTCGGTCTGTTCGGATTCGTCGCTTGCGACTGTCTGCGGCTGCATGAAGGCCCAACGATGACCCTCAAGGTCGGTCGCCTCGTATAGGCGGGCGCCCCAGGGTTGATCCACCGGACCGTAACGAATGCTCGCGCCTGCCGACTCCGCCTGCCGGAAGTGCGCGTCAACATTCTCGACATGGATCAGCACATGGCTTGGCAACTCGTCCAACATCTGCGGCGAGCGGTAGCCGCCGCCGTCGAACAGCGAGGCCAGCATCACCTGCGCGCCCTCCAGCGCGAGCGCCGCGTGCACGACGCGGCCGTCGGGAATCGCCTGCACATCCACCGGCTCGAAGCCGAACACCCGGCAGAGCCATTCGATCGCCGCGGACGCATCTTCGTAGGCCAGGTAGGGAAAGACGCGCTGGGAATCCGCCATAATCAGTCCTCGTCGCTTGCGATCTTCAGCATCTCCGCCGCCGACTCTTCGTCGGGGACCAACCGCAGCTGCTGCTGGAATGTCCAACGGTGACCTTCCAGGTCCTCGACCCAGTAGGTGCGACCACCCCAGAACTGATCCGTCGGTTCCGCCAGGACGCGCGCGCCCTCATCGCGAGCGCGAACGAAGTGCGCATCGACATCGTCCACGTAGACGGTGATTTGCTGATGCAGCGCAGCCAGGTCGCGCGGTGACAGGGTGCCGGCTTCCTCGAATGGAGAGGCGAGCATGATCTCCTCGCCGAGCAAACGCAGCGCGGCATTGCCAATCCGGCCGTCACCCACCTCCATCCGCCGCACTTCCTCGAATCCAAACACCCGGCACAGCCACTCGATCGCCGCCGGTGCATCGGCATAGGTCAACGCGGGAACGATCCGCTGGTGGCCCAGGTCCCCAGCCTCCGCCATCGACATCCTCGATCCGTGCATTCGCGCGACCACGCCTCACGCTAGCGCATATATGTTCGGATCAGCAATGCCAACCGTCTTCGCGCCGTGCGGTCAGTGCGCAATCTGGCGCAATAGGCGGGTATCCGATAGCCTCAGTTCTACTGCGCGATTGCGCGTGCCCAACTCAGGCGTATTCACGGACCCCTCGACCGACGACGGGCCGCGACGGAGGATGACATGGACCTCGGACTGACTGAAGAGCAGGAACTGCTGAAGAACTTCGCCCGCGACTTCCTGACCAACGAGTGCACGGAAAAGCTCGTGCGTGACATGGAAGAGGACGAGCGCGGCTACACCGACGACCTCTGGAACGGCATGGCC
>JAPPBK010000426.1 GCA_026705105.1 Chloroflexota bacterium
GCCCGTGGGATAGCTGAACCTGACCCCATCGAATTCGATGCGCGGTTCGAGAGCGGGCGCCGGCTCCGCCTCGACATCGGGCGTCAGCGGCGCGGCCTGGTCGACATCGAGCACGCTCTGCGCCGCGGCCACGCCGAGTAGTCCCTGGTGGAAGAGCTGGCTCAGTTCGCGCAGCGGGCGGAAGACCTCGACGCCCAGCATCAGCACGACCAGCAGTTCGGCCAGCTCCATCGCGCCGCTCTCGACCCGCAGTGCGCCGATGTAGAGAGCGACCGCCGCGCCCACGGTGATCGCCAGGATGGTCAGGCCCTGAGCGACGGCGTTATGGAAGAGCACGCCCATCGTCGAACGGAAGACCTCCTGGGCGCGCTCGGCCAACTCCGAGCCGCGCCGGCTGCTCTGGCCGAACGCCTTGAGCGTGGCCAGGCCCTGGATCGAGTCGAGGAAGTCGGCCGCGAAGGAGCCGTAGGCGTCGCGCCGGCGCAGCGAGGCCTCGGCGTTCTTCTGCTTGAGCAGCGACGGCAGCGTCAGCGTGACCAGGGCAAAGCCGAAGTAGATCGCCGCGACCGGCAGGTCGAGAAAGCCCATGAAGACGAAGATGCCGATCGGCGCCAACGAGGCCACGATCAGCTGCGGCAGATACTGGCCGAAGAACGTCTCGAGCTGTTCCACGCCCTCGACCACGCCGACCGTGATGTCGCCCGTGCGCTGGCGGTCGAAGTGCGATGGTCCCAGCCGCACCACCTGGTCGAACAAGCGCTGTCGGAGCTTGTACTGGACCTGCAGCGCCGTGCCGTTGGCGATCTCTTCCTTGGCGTAGAGGAACAGCGAGCGGGCGGCGATCGACGCGGCCGCGGCGATGATCAGCGGCACCAGGTCGCCGAAGCTGTCGCCCTCGAAAATGCGCGCGCCGATCCAACCCAGCAGCGCCAGTCGCGCCACCCCGGCCGTCACCGCCAGCAGGCCCACGATCACCGAAAGCGCCACGCGCCAGCGCACGCCCTCGGTAAATCGCCACAGTTCCCACGAGAAGGTCACCCGCACAGGATAGGCACGATCCGCGTCTCGTGAATCATGGACGCGCGCGAGGTCTGCGATACGCTCTGGCAGGAGGCCCGGTCGAGCGGGACCGGACCGCAGTAACCGCAATGACTGCCATGGCGCCTGCCGACCGACTCCTCGATCGCTACGTTGACGACCACTCGGTTCAGCCGGCGCTGACGCCGATCCGGAATGAACTGAACTTCGCCTGGGAATGGGCGGCGCTGCGATGCTCGCCGGTCTACTACGGCTGCGGCGTGCCGCATGGCCAGGGCGAGCCGGTCGTCGTGGCGCCCGGCTTCATGGGCACCGACCTGTCGATGATGGAGATGCACTGGTGGCTGGCGCGGATCGGCTATCGGCCGTACTACTCAGGACTGGGACTCAACGTCAACTGCCCCGACGTATCGACCGAGACCGTGCTCAACGTAGTCCAACGCGCCGCCGATGAGACCGGCCGGCGAGTCCACTTGATCGGGCACAGCCTGGGCGCGCTGATCGCGAGGGACGCCGCCTTCCGCCGGCCGGAGCTGGTCGAGCAACTGATCTCGCTCGCGGCTCCGTTCAACGACGTGGCGCACGTGCATCCGGTGCTGATCGAGGCGATGGATGCGGTCCGTCGGCAGGCGGGCTCCCACCTGACTTGGCACATCGCGCCGGCCTGTTACAGCGGTCACTGCACTTGCAGCTTCATCGAGAACATCATGCGTCCGCGCAAACCGGCGTTCCGCCGCCACGCGCTCTATTCCGAGCATGACGGCCTGGTCATGCCGGAGAGCTGCATGGAGGAGGAGGCCGAGCTGAACATCGGCATCCCCACCAGCCACTACGGGATGATCTACAACTGGCGCGCGTACCAAGAAGTGGCGCGTCTTCTGGCCCAGGCAACCAGTGGAGGTTGACCCTCTCACCCGCGCAACGGGGGCAGATGCCGAACGCAGAGGGGGGCTCCGGAGAGGGCCGGCTACGCCTTCGTCCCCGCTTCTTCCTTCTCCTCCGACGCGCCGTTGGGATTGAGTCCGAACGGCTCCATCGATTTCTGCACGAAGTCGGACCAGGGCGTGGCGGACTGCCAGTCGCGCGAGGCGGCGAGGGCGGCCTCGGCGGCGGCGCGGCTCGCGCCGAGCAGCGCATCGAGCGCCTCGCGACCCTCGCTGCCGGCGGCCAGCGCTTCCTTGTAGGCCGACTGAGTGAAGTCGAGCGCCTGGCTCTGCGCCGCCACGGCCGACTCCATGATCGCCGAGTATGCAGCGGCGCTGTCGCTCGGGTTGGCGGCCACCTGGCGGGCCAGCTCGATCGCGCGGCGCTGGGCGTCGGTGATGTCGGCGGCGAGCTGCCGCGACAGCCGCAGCCCGCGCTCGTTCGCTTGCTCGACTGCATCGTGCAGCGCGTCGTAGCTGGCCAACAGCGCGTCGAAGTAGCGGTCGGTGGCGGTCTGTTCGCTCTGGTCGCTCATGATTCGGTGCTCCATTGGGGTTGCGCATCGGTCGCTGATGGGGGAAATGTACGGCAGTATGCAGCTAAGTGCAAAGTGCATCTTGCAACATTCGACACGTAGCGGCACAATGCGGTCATGCCCGAATCGAACAAGTCCAATGCGCGCACCCGCAAGACGAACCAGTCCGGCCAGCCGCGTCTGCACGGCGAGATGCTGGCGACCAGCCTGCTCGCCTTCCTCAAGGGCTGCAACGCCTACGGCTATCAGCTCAATCAGCAGCTCGGCGAAGCCGGTCTGCCCCAGTCCGACAGCGGCACCGTCTACCGCGCCCTGCGACAGTTGGAGCAGAGCGGGTTCGTCTCCTCCTTCTGGGACACCTCGGAGCAGGGGCCGGCGCGCCGCATGTACTCGTTGACCGCCGCCGGCGACGTGTTTCTGCGCACCTGGATTGATGCCCTGAACCGCTACCAGGAAGTGTTGACCGGAGCGTTGGAGCGCTTCGAAGACGCAGCCACCCGCGCCGACAACCAACACCTCGAAGAGGAATCCTGATGCCCAAGACCGAATCGACGACGCCCGATCCCGCCGCCGCCTGGCGCGAGTGGATGACCCAGTCCGAGCGACAGTGGAACGAGTTCTTCAACCAGATGATGGGCACCGAGGAGTTCAGCCAGAACATGGGCCGCAACCTCGATGTCTTCCTCCACTTCCAGAAGACGATGAGCGAGGCGATGGGTCCCTACCTGACGGCGATGAACATCCCCACGCGGACCGACATCCTCGCCCTGGGCGACCGCCTCATGGCGATCGAGAATCGAATGGCGGCGATCGAGGCGCAGCTCACGCAGATCAAGGGCGCGGTTGAGCAGCAATCTCCCGCGAAGACCGCCTCCAAACCGCGGCGCACCAAGCGTCCTGCATCGTCCGATACAAACTGACTGTCGCCCGCGCCTCAACTGAACTCTTCAGTAAC
>JAPPBK010000369.1 GCA_026705105.1 Chloroflexota bacterium
CGCCCTACGCCGTGCGCGGGCTGGTCAACTACTTCCGCGATGAGCTGGACACGCACATCGAAGCCAAGCGCGACCCGGCCCAGGCCGCGCCGGGGCTGATTCGCTACCTGGTCACGGACCCGCAGTCCGCTGCGCTGCGCGAAGCGCAGGGGTTCTGCCCGACGGCGGCGATCGTCGAGCGTCCGCGCGAGGACCACGCAAGTGAGGCAGATGAGGCGGGTGAGGCGGGTGAGGCGGACACGGCCGAGGCGGGCGCGCCCGACCTGACGATCGACGACGCGCGCTGCATCCGCTGCGACGTCTGCCGCGAGATCGCGCCCGATGCAGTGCGAGTAGAGGACCGCTTCCTGGAGCTGCTCTCGGTCGTCTGAGCGGGTTCCGCCGCGGTTATCCACAGCTTCACCGGTCCCGAACGGCGAGACGGCGGCGACCGTTCCGCACGGCGGCGACAATTGATAACCTGCATGGACCAATGGACAGTAGCTGCTTGCGAGCTTACACGGTAGCGTGTAGGCTCGGGAAATGGGCATAGGCAGGGTGACACCGGTCAGGCGCCAATACCTGGAACTCAAGGCGCGCCATCCCGACGCGATCCTGTTGTTCCGCCTGGGAGACTTCTACGAGACCTTTGACGAGGACGCCAAGCTGGTCGCCGCCGAGCTGGATATCGCGCTGACCTCGAAGCCGATGGGCGCGGGCCTGCGCTCGCCGTTGGCCGGCGTGCCGGTGCGCTCGGTCGAGCAGCACCTGGCGCGGCTGGTCGCTCGCGGTCACCGGGTCGCGATCTGCGAGCAGCTCGAGCGGCCTTCGGCCTCGAGGGGTCTGGTCCGCCGCGGCGTGGTGCGGGTCGTCTCGCCGGGCA
This sequence comes from Chloroflexota bacterium, assembly GCA_026705105.1. Taxonomy (GTDB): domain Bacteria; phylum Chloroflexota; class Dehalococcoidia; order Bin125; family Bin125; genus Bin125. The sequence continues at coordinate 863 of JAPPBK010000369.1, forward strand.
CGGCGCTGGAACCGGCCCTGCTCGAGGCGGGCGAGGCCTCGGCCTGCGCCGCCGTTTGGGCGGCGCGGGCGCGCGGCGCTCGCGGCGGCCTGCGCCTGGGCATCGCCGCGGCCGACATCACGACCGGCGCCTGTCACCTGGCCGAGCTGAACCTGGGCGCCGGCGCGGGGGAGCGCGAGGCGCAGGTGTTCTGGCAACAGGCGGCCGATCAGCTGGCCCGGCTGGGGGCCCGCGAGCTGATTGTGGCGGAGGGCGACGACGAGACTGCGCGGGCGCTCGCCGAGCCGGATGACCCGGGCGGGCCGGTCCTGACCCCGAGGTCGGCGCACGAGTTCGGGGTCGATCGGGCCGAGCGGGCGGTCGCGCGCCAGTACGCGGCCCCGGCGGCGGCATTCGGGCTGGAGCGGGACTCGCCCGCCCTGCCGGCCGTGGGCGCGCTGCTTGGCTATCTCAGGCAGGCGCTGCCCGAGCCCGAACGCCATGCGGCAGGGGCGGCAGGGGCGGCAGGGGCGGCAGAGGCGGCAGCGGCGGACGGGAGCGGCGACGAGGCGGCGTGCGACTCATCAGCGGACGGGCTGGCGCAACTGGCCGCGCCGCGCTGGCTGGACGCCGCGGCGCGGCTCAGCTGGGACCGCGCGACCGGACGGGCCCTGGCGATCGTTGAAGCGGATACGCCGCAGACGGGGCGCGGGGGTGCGGCCGAGACGCTCTTGGGAACGCTGGACCGCTGTGCGACCGCGCTCGGGCGGCGATGGCTGCGGGCCGCGCTCGCGGCGCCGCTGCTGGATCTCGAGCGGATCGGTGAACGGCTGGACCGGGTCGAATCGCTGACCCGCGCGCCGGCGCTGCGCCGGGCGCTCGCCGCGCGCCTGCGCGGCATGGCCGACCTCGAGCGCCTGCTCGGTCGGGCGGCCTCGGGCCTGGATTCGCCGGCCGAGCTGCGCGCGCTCGCGGCCGGGCTGGCCGAGGCGCAGGCGCTGGCCGCATTGATTGGGGAGACGGCTGCGGGGGGCGCAGAGGCTGAGGCGACGGAGCGATTCGAGCCGGCGGATGCGGCGCTGGCGCGGCTGCGGGACGCGCTCGGACCGGCGCCCGAGTCGGCGGCGGCGCTGCTCGCCGCCCTGCGCGAGCAGCCGGCGGCCGAGTTTGGCCGCGGCGTGGTGCAAGCGGGCGCGGACAGCGCGGTCGACGGCGCCGCGGCGCGGGTCGACCGCTGCCGCGAGCGGCTGGCCGCGCTCGAGGGCACGCTGCGGGAGGAGTCGGGCATCGCCACGGCGACGATCGGCTATCACCGTACCTTCGGCTACCAGATCGAGCTGACCCGCGGGCAGGCCGGGCGCGCGCCCGAGAGCTGGGAGCGCCGGCAATCGCTACGCGAACGGGAACGCTTCACGGAACCGCGGCTGCGCGCGCTGGCGGCCGAGCTGGAAGAGGCGGAGGAGCTCTTGGCCGAGGCCGAGCGCAGCTGCGTCGAGCGCCTGCGCGCGGGGCTCGTGGCCGAGGCGGCGGCCGTGCGGCGGCGGGCCGGCGCGGTCGCCCGGCTGGACGCCGCGGCGGCGTTGGCGGAGGTGGCGGTCGAGCGCGCCTGGACGCGTCCCGAGCTGGACCACTCGAGCGAGCTCGTGATCGAGTCGGGCCGGCATCCGATCCTCGAGGCGCGGGCGTCCGCGGGCGGCTTCGTGCCCAATGACCTGCGCCTGGGCGCGGACGGCGTGCGCGCGCCGCAGCTCGTGCTCGTCACGGGGCCGAACATGGCGGGCAAGTCGACCTATCTGCGCCAGGCGGCGCTGATCGTGGTGCTGGCCCAGGCGGGCGCGTTCGTGCCCGCCGCGCGGGCGCGGGTGGGGCTGGTCGACCGCATCTTCGCCCGGGTCGGCGCGCACGACGAGCTCGTGCGCGGACGCTCGACCTTCATGGTCGAGATGCTGGAGACGGCGCGGCTGCTGCACGGCGCGGGCGAGCGCTCGCTGGTGCTGCTGGACGAGATCGGTCGGGGGACTTCGACCTGGGACGGCATGGCGATCGCGCGCGCGGTGGCGGAGGAACTGGCCGGACGGCCGGAGCGCGGGCCGCGCACGTTGTTCGCGACCCACTTCCACGAGCTGACGGCGCTCTCGGGGGAGTTGGGGCGGATCGAGAACGCCTCGGTCCAGGTCGCGGAACTGGCATCGGGTGAGCTGGTCTTTCCTTACCGCGTCGCGGCCGGCGCGGCCGACCGCTCATACGGCGTCCAGGTCGCGCGCCAGGCGGGGCTGCCGGAGCGGGTCGTCCGGCGGGCGGCGGAGCTGCTCGCGCGCTTCGAACAGGGATCCGGCGCGGAGTCCGAATCCGCCGAGCGAGCGGCGCTTGCGCAGCGGGCGCAGATCGAGCGGGGCCGGCCGGCGGCGCCGCAGCTGATGTTGATCCCGCCGCTGCATCCGATCCTGAGCGACCTCTCCGACCTGGACGTGGACGGGCTGACGCCGCTCGAGGCGATCTCGGCGCTCTACGCGTTGCGCGATCAGGCGCGGGCCGAACTGCGCGGCCACGAGCGCACCGAGCTGGTCGGCCGGACGCAGGCCGACTTGCGCGGCCGGACGCAGG
>JAPPBK010000009.1 GCA_026705105.1 Chloroflexota bacterium
CTGGACGACGCTGGCGGCGTTCGCCTCGCGGATTCCGCGGGTCAGGCTGGGCCACATGGTCTCGGGCAACACGTACCGTCACCCGACCGTCACCGCCAAGATGGCCGCGCAGATCGACATTATCTCCGGCGGCCGTTTCATCCTCGGCCTCGGCGCCGCCTGGCAGGAGAACGAGCACCACGCCTATGGCATCCACTTCGGCACACTCAAGGAGCGCATGGACCGCTTCGAGGAAGCCTGCCACCTGATCACCGAAATGTTCCGCTACGAGAAGACCAACTTCACCGGCGAGCATTACCGGCTGATCGACGCGCCGATGGAGCCGAAGCCGATCCAGACGCCACTGCCACTGATGATCGGCGGCGGCGGCGAGAAGCGCACCCTGCGGATCACGGCCCAGTACGCCAACGAGTGGAACGTCTGGGGCACGCCCGAGGTGCTGACCCAGAAGCAGTCGGTGCTTGACGCCCACTGCGCCGACGTGGGCCGCGACCCGGCCGAGATCGAACGCTCCGCCTGCATGCTGCTGATGATGACCGACAACGAGGATGTGCTCGGTCCGATTCGCGCCAGCGGCCGGCCGGTGCTGGGCGGTTCCAACGATGAGATCAAGCGAACCGTGCAGGCCTACATCGACGCCGGCGTCGACGAGCTGATCCTGCCCGACTTCACCCTCGGCTCCAACGCCTTCCAGCGCACCGAGCAGATGGACCGCTTCATCGAGGAGATTGCGCCCGAGTTCCGCTAATCGGCTCCGCGCAGATCGGACCAGGAACGGCCTGATGGATGTTCGCTCACAGCCTCAAGGATGATCGGAATCATCACTCGTTGCGGGTTAGAGGCGCTGTCGATTGCCCAGATGGTGTGGGCCTGGAACCCCGACCGCGTGAGGCAGGGCACTCGGGCGTGCCCGCTGACACCCCACTGCCAGGTTGCGATGTCTCCCTGTGGTTGGCTGTTGACGTAGACGGTGAACGGCTCGACCGCGCCCCGCAACTCCCACTTGATCAGGACATCGGAACCCGGTTGGCAGTACGCAGTTTGTTCACGCTCCGACTGCCAGGCAGACGCACGGATGCGCAGGCTGCCGTCCCGGTAGCGGCCAGGTAAGTTGAGGACCCAGAGATCGACCTCGGCCGGGGCATTGCCGAGCGCGAGATCGTGGACATTGAGCGTGAGCGTCTGCCAGCCGAACTCGCTGGTACATGGGACCTCCGGTGCATGGATCTGCGCCGTCCCGCGCGCGAGTCCCACCAACCTGCCGTTCACCTCGATGCCCGTCGGGACCCAGGCCCCGCCGGAGACGTTGATTCTGGCGCCGGTCTGGAACTGATCTCGCCAAGCGTGAGGCAGGCAGTTGAGGCTGTCGAGGTAGCCCGATATCTGCAATGGTGCGGGGTTGATCCAAGGCGCATCGGAGAGATCCGGCCCATTGCCGACCGAGTTGGCCCATTGGTCCATCATAGCGTGGATTTCCGCTTCGGAATCGGCATTGACTCCCGGATCCTCGCGCCAGTCATCGCCAATCTGTCCTCGCCCGATCATCTTCCCAGTTGTCTCGCCAAAGTCCGCCCAGATGAAACCGCCCCTCGTTGAGACTGAGTAGAAGCTTTCGCATTCGGGGTCACACGAAACGTTCGTGAAACCGACACGTGCAGCGTCGATCTCAAGGCCTTGCGGAATCGTCATCAGGATCCCCCAGAACCGGTACGTACGCCCACCGTTCAATCTCTTCTGCTCGCTGTGGCGATTGCCGGATCTCTCGGCAACCGCGTAGGTCTGTACGATGCCGGAGTCGGTCGCTCCATTCGCATCTTCCACAAATCCGGCGACCGACATCAGCCCGGAATCAAGTAGGCCGTCCACAAACGCCTGGCAGGGGATTCGAAGACGTCCGCTCGCGCCCTCGTGAATCTCCTCTGCGATGTAGATCGTGTAAGGCTCCTGACCGCCGCTAACCCGCCACTCGACTTCAGCGACGCGCTCGTCGCGGTAACTGAGGCCGTACCGATCGGATCGACGGCTCCAGCCGCTTGCTTCGCAAACAGCGGGTGCGAACAGCTCGAGTGACAGCGAATCGACGCCTCCTACTGAGGTCGCCGGGGCTTGTGGGAGGCTGCCGATTGAGTTCGTTATGCGTTGGTAGTCATCGCTGGATGGTACGCACGCTTCTCGATTCGGCCATTCCCAGTCAGGTTCCGGGAAATGTGACCTGGCAATGTCCGAGAAATCAAACTCACCGAGGCCGTACTGGGGACAGTCGTACGTCTGCGGATTTGAATGCACCCACAAGAGATCGGGTTCGTCGTGGCGAGTACCTACCTCCCAGTATCCCGAGGGAAGCCAGAATGTGTCATCAACAGAGGCCGCCCGAAACCAGCCCGGGCCTCTCAGATTCTGGAAGCCGTTCGACAGAGACAACGTCGCAATGCGCTCAATCAGTACCACGGCAGACGCCTTCACTCCTGTAGCGTCCCAGGCCGTTCCGGCGACCGTGAGCGGCCCCGAGCGGAGTTCTCGATCCGAATCCACGAGTGATCGACCATTCAAACCGGCGCAGGACACGATCGCGGTTCCTGTCTCCCCCTGCTTCCGGTTCCCCGCAATCCAGACCTCGTAAGGCGCCCGGCCGCCGGACACGGTCCATCGAACGCCGACTTCGTCGTCTTGTTCCACTGAAAATCTGCAGTTGTCGTCGAGCGGTTCGAGGCTGATCGAGAGTTCGGCATGTGCGCCGATCAGCGTCACAAGCGCGAGCGCGACGCATGCAGCGATGGGCAAGGCGAACCAGCGCATTAGGCTTCCAATGGTAGAAGGGCGCCGAGCAAGGCAGACTGCCATGACTGACGACCCCATTCAACGCATTCGGGCCGAGTTCCTCGAAGGCGCGCGGTCGTTGACCTGGGACGAGATCTGGTTGCGCATGGCCAACGCGCGGTTCGCGCTGATCGACGCGATTCAGGGCGTGAGCCAGGAGCAGGCGGACTGGACACCCAAGGGCGAGCTGGACTCGGGCGACGAGTCCACCTGGTCCATCGCCGAGATCATGCGCCACGTGATCACCGCCTCGCCGAACATCGCCGAGATCATCGCCGCGACTGCGAACGGGGAGACAGTGATCAAGGGTCCGCCGGGCCAGATCACGGCGCCGGCGTCGGATGTGGACGACCTGCGGCTGCAGGTGACGTCGGTGAGCGAGCGCCTGCTCAGCGTCGCCAACGCATTCCCGGAGGAGATTGACCGCGAGACCACCGTCCCGCACGCGTTCTTCGGGGAACTCCCCTCAATGGCCTGGCCCCTCTTCCAGGCCTTCCACGACGGTGATCACACGAGACAGATCGAGGCGTTGAAGGCTCACTCGGACTATCCGGCGTAGCGAGGCGTGCCCCCCTCTGCCCCCCGCCTTCGCGGGGGCAGGCTTTCGGCATCTCCCCCCGC
>JAPPBK010000104.1 GCA_026705105.1 Chloroflexota bacterium
CGGGAACACCAGCCCGCCCGGCAGGTGCTGCTGCCCGTCCGCCCAGGCCGGCAGGCGGATCGCCATGCCCTCCGGACCCCACAATATCTGCACCAGGGTGTCGAAGCAGAGGATGAGCCCGAAGGTGGCCAGCACATGGTCCAGATGGTCCCGCCGGTAGAGCCGCCGGACCACCAGCAGCTCGACCGCAGCCCCGACCAGCGCCGTGGCCGGCAGCGCCAGCGCCACCGCCAGCAGGAAGGAGTCCGTCGCCTCCGTCAGGGTGGCGCAAAAATAGGCGCCCACCATGTAGAGCGAGCCATGCGCCAGACGGCGCATCGTTCGCCTCCTCGACATAGCCCTCGCTGTAGCCCTCCCACCACGCGTCATCGATTGCTTGCTCCCAAAAGGCCTCCGACTCAGCCGCGCCTCGATCGAATCCCGCTCGAAACGAGCTGCTCACATCCAGGTCGGTCGGCCCGCTGTCGAAGATGCCGGCGCCGAACGCGAGCGCGCAGACGAGGGCGAGTCCGGCGGAGAACGACGCGGCAATCCATCGGCCTTCGTGCGGAGCGCGGTTGGAAGGTGCGCGGCGCTGTTCCTGGAGATCACTCAGGTCGGGCGGACGATTCCAGTGCGTCACGGGACATCACCCGCCTCCGGCAGTGGCTCCGGCCGCCAACGGCTCCAGGGCAGGCGCGCCGGCCCTGGTCCAGCCCATCACATGGCCCAACAATAGAGCGATGAGCGCAACCAGCGCACCAAGCGCGGCGACCCAGAAGATCATCTCGACCGAGAAGAACGCGCCCACAATGGCGATCAGGAACGAGGCGAAGCCGCCGACATCCCAGGCGAGCTGAAAGGTCGCGGTCGCTCCGCCGCGCTGCGTGTCCGACACCCGGTCCACCGCCAGCGCCAGCAGCCCGGTATGCGCGCCGCCCATGCCGATGCCGGTCAGGATGCCGGCCAGCCAGAGCATCGGCGCGGTCTCCGACATGGCGACCAGGGCCATGCCGGCGAAGGTCGCGATCAGACCGGGAATGATCACCGGTACCCGCCCCACGCGGTCGGAAGTGCGCCCGGCGAGAGGTCGCGAGATCATCGCGCCGACGCCGGAGAACATGAAGAACAGGGCGACCGTGCCGAGGTTGCGGTGGGGCTGATCGGCCAGCGGCTCGAGGAAGGCGGCGGCGACCGAGAAGCCCAGCGTCACGCTCAGGAACACCAGCATGGGAAACACGGCGCGCGCCGGGATCAGGGTCTTGATCGACACCGGCGGATGGCCGCCGGGATGCGCCGCAGGCTCCCGCTGAAAGACGGTGATCACGAGCGAAAGCAGCGCCGTCGCCGCGCCCAGGATGAGCACGCCCTCGAAGCCCGCCAGCGCCGCGATTCCCGCGCCGCCGAGCGGCGCGAGCGTTTGCGAGAAGCTCGTCGACAGGCCGAAGAATCCCAGCCCCTCGCCGCGGCGCACCGGCGGCACGATTTCGGCCACCAGCGAACCGGCCGAAGTGGGATAGGCCGCCATGCCGATGCCCTGTACGCAGCGCAGCGCGAACAGCGCCCACAGGTTGTCGGTGAAGATCATCAGAATGAACGACGCCGCAAACGCGATTAACGCGAGCCGCATCTGCCGAATCCGGTGGCCGCCATCGCTCCAGCGACCGACAAACGGCCTGAGGAAGATCGGGATCGCGGCGTAGCCGCCGACGACCAATCCCACTTCGAGCAGGCTGAATCCAAGATTGGTCATCTCACGCGGCAGCGTCGTCGTCAGGTAGAAGAAGCAAGCAAAGAATGACGCCGTGCCAAACAGCGAGAAGAAGAACTGAACCGTCCAGAGCCTTGGCCGACGCGGCGGCAGGCGTGACGCGACTCGCGCCACGGTTCTGAGCAGCCCGGCGTGCTGCGGCGCCGCGCGGGCGGTCAGCCAGTCTCGATGGTTCGCGCCTTCAAAAGCCGACAACTGGCGCCTCCGGGGCTACAACTCGGGTGGCCCGATTTCGGCCAGCGCGTCCTCGGCATGACCGTTCGTGCGCGGGCAGAGATGCTCCGCACCCTCGAGCGGTTCCTTGCACAGCGCGCAGGTCGGGCGTCCACCGGCGACGGTCTCCTCGGCCTGCGCGGTGAACAGGCGCGCCGCCTGGCGGTTGATGTCGACGCGCACGGTCGGCTGCGGGTTCACGCCACCCTGCTCCACGTCGGTGGCGAACAGGGTGATCAGATCGGCCTCCTCGTCGTAGCCGAGCGCGATTCGTCCGGCCAGAAACTCGTGCGTGGGGCGATCCGGAAACGGCTCAAGCGGCCGCGCATCGGGCCGACGAATTGCACCGGAGGATCGATGACGCGCGAGCACCTGCTGGACCGCTTCCGATAGCGCGCTGACCTGGGTTTTCTCGCACCAGATCGAGGCCGTTTTGTCGCCGGCCGTGACGCGCAGCCGGAATCGTCGCTGCCCGGGCGGGCCGATTGCTTCCGCCTCGAGCACTTCCGCCACACCCAGATCGTGCTCCGCGCCGTTGGCCATGGGCGAAGTATACCCAGCGGTTAGGATGTGGCACAGAATGCGAGATCACGATCCGCCGGTGCGCGCGAGCGCCGACGGCAGAGGCAGGACCGACTCGATGGCAGTTGACATCGGCCAGCAGGCGCCCGACTTCACCCTGATGGACGGCGACCGAAAGGAACACACACTGTCGGATTACCGCGGGCGCAGGGTCGTCGTGGCCTGGTATGTGCTCGCCTTCACCGGTGGTTGAACGAACGAGCTGAGCCGCTTCCAGGAACTGCACGCGGAGTTCCAGGAGGCGGACGCCCAGGTGCTGGGCATCTCGGTCGATTCCCCCTTCGCCAATGGCGCATACGCCATCGAACTTGGCCTTGAGTTCCCGCTGTTGGGCGACTTCCCCTGGGGCAAGACCGCCAACGCGTGGGGCATCCTCAACGAGGAGCGAGGCTTCTCGGCGCGCATGACCTACGTGATTGATGAAGAGGGCGTCGTACGGCACATCGTCGACGCGCAGCGCGATTTCAATGCCCACCCCGAAGGCGCGCTGGAGTTTCTGCAGTCGATGGACAACGAGGAGCGCTGATCGTTCTGCTCCCCGCTCAACTCGAGCCTGCAGGCTACGATGGCCGCCGTGGGGCTCCGAATGCTGCAGGCCATTAGAGTTAAACGGCATATGCATTATATCGATAAGAGGTCCAGAAGGCCGCACTGCTAAGCACAATTGTACTATTGGTAGTTACACGTTATGAGAACGTTTGCACAGCGTTGACACTGATTACCAAATCCATGAACATAAGTCGAGCGCATGACCACTACGTTAAGTAGACTTTGCGCAGAACCGCCCGGCGGCGGGTCGATCTCCTCGGAGACATCCCATCGTTACCGCAGTAACCCCGGGCCTCGCCGCCCCGCACAATTGTAGGCATGTATGGGTGATTGACTCGCCGCAC
>JAPPBK010000015.1 GCA_026705105.1 Chloroflexota bacterium
TGAACACGTCAAGGCACACCATGCCTATGCCCGCGGCGCAACCGGCGCGGGGGTCACGCTCGGCATCGTCGACAGCGGCGTCGACCCGAGCCACCCGAAGTTCGCGGGCAAGCTCGAAGCGAGCAACGTCGGGGGCTACGCCCCCGACTTCGGTGCCTGCGACAGCCGTGCGCTCGACGGTTCCTGTCTCAGCCTTGTCGGGCATGGAACGTTCGTCGCGGGCATCATGGCGGCGAGTCGCCGCGCCAGTCCCGACGCGGAGGCCGGGAGTGCGTCGGCAATCCATGGAGTCGCCTTCGACGCCCGCGTGATCTCGGTGGGATTCCCCGACGTAGGCGCAATCCTCGAGGACATCCTCGGCGAGAACCCCACGCCTGAACAGGTCCGCGATCTTCCGAGCCTGATCTTCGGCATCGAGTCAGACCTGGAGAGGCAGTTTGCCGCCGCTTTCGAGCGGCTGAACGGGCGGGTGACGGCGGTTAACGCGAGCTTCGGCCTGCCAGAGAACATCGAGAACTTTGACGCAGCGGCGTTGCGGGCGCGCTTTCCCAATGTGATTGATGCCATCGCGCAAGCCGATACTCCGGCCGGTGCCCGCACGATCTACGTCTGGGCGGCCGGCAACTCGAACGGCGAGGTCAATCCCGACGGCTCGGTCGTGTCGGCCACGTCGGTCGACATCGCGGCCGGGCTGCCTGTGCGTATCCCGGAGCTGGCCGGTCACTCGCTCGCGGTGGTGGCGACTGACCGGGGGGGTCGGATCGCGGAGTTCTCTAGTCGCTGCGGGATTGCGAAGGACTTCTGCCTGGCTGCGCCGGGAGTGGACGTCACCGGCCCGGTGCCGGGCATCTACTGCGCGGACGGCGCTGCGGAGTGCTACCTCTCACTTGAAGAGGCCGGGACGTCATCGGCCGCGCCATTCGTCACCGGTGGGATCGGGCTGCTCGCGCAGCATTACCGCAAGCAGCTCGGTAACGACGAGATCGTCGAGCGCATGCTCGCGACCGCCGTCAGGACCGGCGAGTATGCGGATTCGGATGTGTACGGTCGGGGCTTCCTCGATCTCGACGCCGCGACCCGGCCGGTGGGCGGGACGCGGATGCTCACAGGCCAGTCGCTTTCGGGCCCCTCGGTACCGAGCCATTCCAGTGTGTTTGACGTGGGCGGCGCCTTTGGGGATTCGCTGACACAAGGCCTCGCATCGCGGGAGGCCGCGAGCTTCGACGACCTGGACGCGCCGTTCTTCCATCCGCTCGGCGCTCACCTCCGAACCCGCGCGGTCGATGGGCTCTCGCTTGCGGATCGCCTCGGGACACTGGGTCGCGACCCGCGTGGCGCAGTGTGGCGCATGGCGGACGCAGAGCTCCGCATGCGCCTTGGTGCAGTCTCCACTTCGCATTACGTCGGCGGCGGCCACGGTTCGGGCCTCCGCAGCGAGGAGAACGTTCCGGGCTTTCTCGGTTCGCTGTCGTTCGCACAGGACCTGGGAGATGGACGGCTGCAGTTCGGATACCGCGCCCACCCGGGCTGGCAGTTCGGGCCGTACGCGGGCGACCACACGGCGGATGGAGGTGCGAGTTTGATCGAGCCGGGCACGTTCACGGACGCCGCCGCGTTTGCCAATCCCTATCTCGGCTTTGCCCGCAACGGCGCCAGCATGGGCTATGCGGCGGCGCTCGGTGAAGGCTCTTTCGGCGCCGTGGCTTTCCAGGGAACGCAGTTCGGCGACATGCCTGACGCTGATGCGGGCGAAGCTGCGGGTGTCTTGGCAGAGTACAAATTCGGCCGATCCGGTCTGGCCGCGCAGGTGGGATGGCTCGCGGAAGCCGAGGCTACCGTGGGCAGCCGGCCGAGCGGGGCCTTCGGCGAAATCGCCGCGGATACAGTCATCGTCGGGCTGTCGGCGCATGGGGTATTGAGCAGCGGCTGGCATGTGCTCGCAAGCGCGCATGCAGGCACGAGCAACACCCGGATACGACGCGACGGCATGGTGCATGACCTGTCGCCGCTTTGGTCCGGCTCGTTCGCCACCGCGTTCGTCGGGAACGACATCGGCCATGCCGGAGGCCGGCTGGCGTTCAGGGTGTCGCAACCGCTGCGTGTAGAAGCGGGACATGCGCAACTCCGGTGGGTGTCCGGTCGCACCACTGATGGGCGGGTTACGGTGGAGGACGCCGTCTTGGACCTGGAGCCCTCAGGCCGTCAGCTAGATGTGGAGTTGACCTACTCCCGTCCGTGGGCGGTCGGATGGGTGCACCTGGCCGGTATTGTCACGCGCGACAAGGGACACGCCCACGGCGAGCACGACGCTGCGTTGCTGACGCGCTACAGCCACTCGTTCTGATTCTACGCGGTCCTGTCTGACGCAGTGCCTCAGTGCGCGACTTTTGAGGTGTTGGCCATCAGCATATTGCTCTACTCGCACAAGCTTCTGCCCGTCCGAAGCACTGGCGAAGAAGCGGGATGATGGCCAGCCGCAGCCATGTAAACGAACTGGTCACGCGACAGTTGTGGTCTCCGGCCAACCGCCGGCACCGTCCCGGCCAGCCGAAGAACCGCTCGACGACCCAGGGCCGCGACAACACCGCGAACCCGTGCTGTCCCTCTGGTATCGGTACGATCTCGAGGCCCGAAGCATCTGCCGTTCTACTCCCGCAACCACCGAGACCGACCAGACGCGCGCCCGGGCGCGCGGCTGGCACTGCCTGTCCCCGGCACCCGTTCATTTGAGGATGGTGCCGAGGTCGCCGACCAGCTTCACGTCGGGCTTGCCCCAGGCGACGCAGGGCGCGGTAATAGTGCGCCTGATCGGTCCCCGGACAGTGGCCGCAGCCTCGCCGCTCTCGCCGGGGTTGTTCGGCATTGCTGCCAGGTGCTCGACCTTCCGGCGGTAGATGTCCGCAACGTTCGAGTGGATGTCGGGAACGGCGACAGGTGCCGCTGCGAGCTTGGACTTGAGTTCGTCCCGACGCGCCTCCAGTTCGCGCAAACAGTCCATCATGCCCTGGACTTAGCCTCCATCCGCAATGACCCCAGTCATCGCCGCCGTCTTCCTCTTGACCGCTGCCGGTTTGTGGCGATCCGATGCGCTGGACGTACGCCGCGCAAGGTTGAGCCGGCAGGTCTGCTCGGCTCAGGCGCACATGGCTTCGGCCGCTGCCTCCGGCGCCATCAGCTTTTCTTTCAGCCCGGACGACACGTGTTCCTCAATGCACGAAATCTTCATTTCCCTTCTCTCACTTAAGAAGGTGGGTCGCGATCACGACGGCAGCTTCGACCGGTACACACTGGCTTCATCGGAAACACATGTCGAACTCACGGACGCAGTCCTTGAAGGGAATCCTGTGCCTTCGCAACCGGGCTGAACGCCTCACGGGCCGATGTGATCGTTTACACCGTGAGCTAGGTCGACGACCAATTCATC
>JAPPBK010000290.1 GCA_026705105.1 Chloroflexota bacterium
GCCGACCAGGCGTTCAGCAGGGTCGGCAGCCGGGATCAGTGCGGTCGAGAGCAAGTCTTCGGCGTAGGTCGGGGTCTTGTGCAGGACGCGCTCGCCAAAGCCGGAGATCCAGGCAGGACGGTGCTTCGAGCGTCGCGCGACGTCCTTCCCGGCGACCACAATCGCCGCGCCGCCGGAACAGGGCATCACGATTTCCAGCATATGGATCGGGTCGGCGATCACCGGAGAGTTGAGCACGTCCTCGACCGTGATCGGCACGTGGTGGAACACCGCGGCCGGATTGTGGTTGGCGGAGACGCGCTGGTCGACGGCGATCTTGGCCAGCGCCTCGGCGTCGTAGCCGTACTCCGCGCCGTACTTCATCGCGATCTGCGCATAGCCGCAGTTCTGGGCGACGTTGCCATAGGGAATGTCGAACTCGGCCTGGGGCGAACCATAGTTGGCCGACGACGCGCCGTAGCGCCAACTGCTGGGCCCGCTGGGAGGATTCGGCGGTCGCGGTGAGGGCCACGAGGGCGCGGCGATCACGACGACGTTGCAGAGGCCCAGCTCAATGGCGGCGGCGGCGCGCCAGACCATCGCCGCGCACGACGCGCCGCCGAGGTCGACGACCTCGGCGAAGTTGACCTGGATGCCGAGATACTCCGTGATCGTCGAAGGCACGAAGGAGTCGGACTCACGGACGTTGGTGGCGCAGATGCCGTCGACCTCGGAGGGGTCGATGCCGGCGTCGTCAAGCGCCTCTCGGGTGAGCTGGGCCCACTGCTCCAGCGTGAACATCGGAGGCGCGGACGGCCGCCGCTCCGGCTTCCACTCCGCAATCCCAACAATCGCTGCTTCGCCTCTGAGTCCCATATCTAACACTCTATTCCTGACACCGAGCGCCTCAAAGCCTCACACTAGGCAGCACCGGCATCTCCTCACATCCTAGGCTTTGGCCCGTCTCACCTTGCCTCGTGGGAGATCGCGAAAGTACTCTTCGTCCGCAACATACTCGCCATCGACATTCTTCTTTACACCAACCTCATACTTGCGAATCATATCGAACACCCGGCCGCCGTCCCACAGCTCCCAGCGAGGCGCGCGCTGGTTCGGTGCTAACGACTGACCACCATGAACTCCAGGCAAATGGCCCATGGCAGTATGTTCTGCTTGATGCCACATCTCCCTCAGCCACCAATACGTCCAGGTTGCATCACGCGTCAGATTGCCAAAAATGATAAGTCGGCCGCCATCCACGTCATATCGCAGCTCTCCCCCCGTGGCCTGTGCTCGCAAACGTGCGGTGAAGCCGAACAGTTTACTGACAACATCCGAAGGTACATCGTTATGCAACCAGCGCTTACACTGCACCAGTATCACTGCGTCTCGCTGGACCGAGTGAATCGGAACAGTGCCAAGCATCGCTGTTCGGCCTTTCGCCATCTTAACCACGATATCAACTCCCGATTCATCGAGATAACCGCTCGACTGCACCTCTGCGACATCAACATCTCTCATCTTTTCCAGTAATGTAGCGCACAGGTGCTCAAAAGGCGTCCCGTCGTTACCGGCTTCCTCTAAGAGCTCAATCACTCGTTCCATCCAAGGTTCATTCTGCCACCCTTCGTACGAATGCGTAGACCAGTATCGATTCACCAACTTCTGCAGCTTGTCTCGACGCTCAACTGTGTCCTCTGTCCGCACGACCTCCCTACCCTTGCTGGTAAGGAACCAAGTGCGGCCGGCGTCCGGAAAGTCTAGCCCGCCATCACGGATCAACGCTGTCTGTGGAATAGATAATGCGCGGTACACATGCTCGAGCCGGAAATGCAAGAGGGACTCGCTGCGGGCCACCTTGCGACCCCATGGTGGGCTCGGCTGACTCAGGTATGCCGCTGGTATCTGGAGCTTCGCAGAAACTGCTTCCATTATCTGCTCTTCACTCAAGTACTCGCCTTCCTCATCGGGCAACACTTGAAGCACTGCCAGGCATAAGCTGAGATCATCAGTCTCCTCCGCCGCAGAGCCGTGCCTAGTGACCTCCCCTTGCTCACCGGGCTCTCCCTCGACGTTTGCATTCGTATGTCCGGCCATCGCTTCGGCTGCCGCACCTGCTTTAGCGGGCTGTGTGCCCTTGCCTACCTCCTCAAGCTCGGCGTTGCCCCGATAGCCTCCATTGGCTCCAGGAAGATAGACAAACGATGACTCTTTGAGTGTCTTCGCCAATTCCTGTCGCGTAATCGCTTCTCCCTTCGGAAGAAGCCGCCACGCCGGACCCTTGTCCCCCCGTTCGATCAGGCCAATCAGGGCGAGGATCTCCCGGATTGTGGCACATCTCGCCGTATACTCCCGCTCCATCGGATTCATCAGACTCTTCACCTCGCGCTGCGCTGCTGTCAACCCAATCCGCTGCGCTGTCGCGCTCGAAATGAGACCATTCGGGAGCTACCCATCAACCGCATTTGGGTGCAGTTCGCGAATCGCCAACACGCACTCCCAACACCACGCTTGATAGTCATAGTGCCACTCCTCTTGTTCAGAACTGACTGCTCCGGAACGCGTATCGCGCGCAGACGACAGCCGGTATGTATCTAGGAAACTCTCCCGCGGTCCACGGCTGGTCATTGGCCATTCGGACGTTGAGACAATCCTATTCTGACGTCGCAGCGCCCGACGGGCACCGCGGCTCAAGTACTCGAATTCAGCTTCGCTGCTCGGATCACTTGGAATGTGACGTAGGCCCAGTTGCTCTGTGGACAAGTGTAGTGCGGTTGACACATTGTTGTTGATTGTTTCAACTGTCAGGTCTGATCCCTCGGAACCCGCCATGACCTCGAGAGTGATCTCGGCCAGTCGCTCAATGGAAGGCAACGCGTTCACTTTAGCCCGAGGTCTATCGACCTGCTCTTCGTTTGCTCGAACAAAATCGGTCAGCTGCGCACGTGTAAGTACGCGTCCACGTGGTAACAATTCGCATACATGTAAGTCAAGTTCCTCTTCCCGCCCTTGAGGACGTTCGATTCTGAGCGCCTTTGCGCGAAAGTGTAAGATCAACCGCGCACGGCGCATCCTGTACTCAAAGGGAGACTCCGAGGCGCCGGTTCCGCGTCGGCGCATGGGATGGTCGGACGGCAGTTCGAACCACTCTGCAACCCGATCGTTGATTTCCCGCACAAGCATAGTGGCCGCGTCTTCGCGAAGGACAACCAGGGTGTGCCAAGCCAAGTCCTCAAGCTCAGGTAGCGCGGTATCGGGGTCTTCGATAGGTATGTTTGGCTCTCTGTTGGATCGTCGTTCACGTCTTGTCGAAACAACGTCGCCGGGCGCAGTGGTCCTAGTTTGTGCCTTCGGCTGCAACGGCTCGTTGCCGAACACTGATCTGATCAGATCCGGAAGCTCCATCAGACCTACCCATGAACGCGGTGTCGGCTCGAATCC
>JAPPBK010000062.1 GCA_026705105.1 Chloroflexota bacterium
GGAAAAGCTAATCAGGCCAGAATGCTTAGACCGATAGTGCCAACGCAACCGCCGTTTAGGACGGAACTCGCTGTTGGCAATTTCCAGTATCGATTCCTCGGTAGTGACTTCACCCTCGTCTTCGGCTTCGTCGTCATCCCAATCGTCGTCCCGCAGCATTCGACGGAAGGCACACGATCGCCAACGCCGTGGTCAGCGTGGTGATTCCCGGGGCGGCGCTGATCACGCTGTTCGTGGTCGACTGGCGGCTCGGGCTGGGACTGGCTCCGCTGCTGCTGATCGCCGCCCTGAGTCCGCTGTTCACGCGGCGCATCGTCGACCGCCTGGGCTCGCGCTCCCGCGATCATCTTGGCGCGCTCAACGCGCACATGGTCGACACGCTCCAGGGACTGCGCGAGGTCACCGCCTTCCAACGCGAGCCCGAGCGCAAGACCGAGTTCGAAGGCTTGATGAGCGACTACGTCCCCGTGCGTGCCGGATTCAACCGACAGATCTCGGCCCAGCGCACCCTGCTGGAAGGACTCACGGGATACGGCGGCCTGGCGGTGCTGACGATCGGCGGCGCGCTGACGGTGCGCGGCGACATCGACGCGACGCTTGCGCCCCTGCTGACGCTGCTGGCGATGGGCGCATTCATGCCGGTGGCGGAGCTGGCCCAGGTCGGCCGCCGCCTCGGCGACACGCTGGGCGCCACCCGCCGTCTGACCGCCGTGCACGGAGAGACCGTGGCCGTGGTCGACGGCCCGGGCGTCCGAAGCAATGGTCGCTCCGCTACGGCAGGCGGTGTTTCCGAGGGCGCGTTCGCCGGGGTCGACTTCACCTACGAGGACACGCCGCGCGCGGCGCTCGATCGCGTGTCGTTCGACCTCAGGCCCGGCGGCACGGTCGCGCTGGTCGGACCGTCTGGCGCCGGCAAGACCACGGCCGCCCACCTGATGCTGCGCTTCTGGGACCCGCAAGACGGCAGGATCACGCTCGAAGACTCAGACCTGCGCGCCTACCGGCTGGACGAGTTGCGCGGGCAGGTGGCGCTCGTCGCCCAGGACACCTACCTGTTCAACGCGTCAATCCGCGACAACCTGCTCGTCGCCAAGCCCGACGCGGACGAGGCGGACCTGAGGCTGGCGATCGAGCGGGCGGGCCTGGCCGACTTCGTCGAGTCGCTGCCCGAGGGCCTGGACACTCCCGTCGGCGAGCGTGGCGCGCAACTCTCGGGCGGCCAGCGCCAGCGCGTCGCTATCGGCCGCGCCCTGCTCAAGGACGCCCCGGTGCTGATCCTCGACGAGGCGACCTCCCACCTGGACGGACTCAACGAGCGGCTGGTCCGCGACGCCCTGGACGAGTTGATGGAAGACCGCACCACGCTGGTCATCGCGCATCGGCTCTCGACCGTCCGCGACGCCGACCAGATCGTCGTGCTCGACGAGGGCAAGGTGGTGGAGATCGGCGACCACGAGGAGCTTGCCTCGCAGGACGGGCTCTACTCCCGACTCGTCAGGCGTCAGTTGACATCAGCGCGGCGCTAGGCTCGATGCACAGAGGCACCGGCGCCAGCGGCTCGTGCAGCGGCTAGCCGTATGCCTCGGTCAGTAGATCTTCGAGGACGGCGTTGAACTCGTTGGGCAGTTCCCAGTAGACCGAGTGTCCGCCCCTGGGCACCTCGACGTACCTGCTATTGGGCAGCAGCTTCGCCGCCTGTTCGACGACCGGCGGCGGGACGAGACGATCTTCGGCGCCGACGAGGAAGACGACGGGAATGGACAGGCTCGCCATCTCCTCAGTGGTGGCGGCGCCGTCGGTCGAACTCAGCGTGCCGCCCACGTTCAGCGGCGGGTTGAGCGCCCGGATCGTGTTGTAGAGGAACAGTCCCTCAGGGGATTGCTGTTCGTATTCCGGACCGACCATGATGTTGGCGCCGCGGTCGCCGAGCGCATTGCGGGCGGTCGCAAGCTGGGTCTGCAGCTCGGCCAGGATGTCCTCGTTTCCGACACCGATCACGGTGTCGGCCATCAGGACGCCGGCGGCGCGGTCGGGGTTACGCGCCGCGAAGGGCAACACGGTGAATCCGCCCAGCGACTGTCCGACCAACACCGCGCGCTCGATGCCAAGTCCGTCCATGAGCTCGCCCAGATCGCGCGCATAGGCCGAGGGACCTTCATTGCTGTGATCGAGGGTGAAGCCAAAGCCGCGCGTGGAGAAGGTGACACAGCGGTAGCGGTCCATGAAGTGCGGAATCTGGTTCCACCAACTCAGGTGATTGCCGCCGCCGCCGTGTACGAACACGATCGTCTCGGGCCCCTCACCGAACTCGTCGTAGCTCAGGGTCGCGCCGGTCACCTCCAGCGTGTTGGGCATCTCGTTGCTCCGATTCCTGTGCATGCGATCGGCTGCACCAGTAGAGGCTAGTGCCAGTCGTGCGCGCTGGGCATGCGGATGCCCGCGCCGATCGCGTCGATCCGCTCGGCCACGATGTTGGTCGTCCCGTCCCAGCGGTCGATCCGTCCCTGGAGCAGGATGAGCTGATTCGAGAGCGCCCGGCGACACCGAGCAAAGACCTTGGGCCAGACGATCGACTGCACGTCGCCGGTCTCGTCCTCGATCGTGACGAACACCGTGCCGTCCTGGCCGCGCGGATGCTGCCGCGCGATCGGCCAGCCGGCGACGCGGATGCGCTCGCCGTCCGCGCAGTCGTAGACCTGCGCCGTGGTCAGCACGCCCGCGTCCAGCGTCGGGCGGATGAACTCCATCACGTGTCCCGAGGGGTAGATGCCCAGCGTCTTGTACTCGCCGACCATCTTCTCGTAGTCCGTGAAGTCGTCGAAGCGCGGCGGCGCTTCCGCACCGTGGACCGGAAAGGCGCGCTGACCCGATCGTGCGGGTCGGATCGAGAGCCCCGCCTCCCACAGCGCCTCGCGGCGGTTGGGCGTGACGGCGTCGAACGCGCCCGCCTCAATCAACGAGCGCACTGCCTGCGGCTTGACTCCCGTCCGACGGACCAGCTCGCCCGCGTCGGCGTATGGTCCGCGCGCCTCGCGCTCCGCAACGATTACCCGCGCGGACTCGGGTCCGATGTCCTTGATCATGCCCAGGCCGAGGCGGGCGGAGAGTTCCCCTCTCTCCCTCTCCCCCCGCTCCGCGGGGGGAGATGTCACGGAGTGACAGAGGGGGGACTCCCGTACGCGTGGGGCTGTGAGACTACTGCGGGAGCGAACATCGGAGAGCCCCCCTCTGCCTTCGGCATCTCCCCCCGCTGCGCGGGGGGAGATGAATGGGTTGGCCGCGGCATCTACTCCCGCTGCGCGGGGGGAGAGGGATGAGTAAGCTGCGGCATCGCCCCGCGCGGAGCGGGGGGAGAGCACTTCCGGGGCCGCGCGCACCTCGCTGCGGTTGACGCAGGGGTTGAGGAAGTGGACCCCAA
>JAPPBK010000458.1 GCA_026705105.1 Chloroflexota bacterium
TCGAACCCAGGACCTTCGGATTAAAAGTCCGCTGCTCTGGCCAACTGAGCTAAGGGCCCAGAGCCAGTCTATGCGGGGTTGGGGCGCAGCGGGGGCTGCCCCCCTCTGCCTTCGGCATCTCCCCCCGCGGAGCGGGGGGAGAGAGGAGCCGGAGGGGGTCCCCCCGCGGAGCGGGGGGAGAGGGGAACGGGGGTGAGCGGGTAGGCTGGGGCGCGATATGCGGGAGTTGGCGATCCTGAGCTTTGTCACCCTGGACGGGGTGATGCAGAGTCCGACCAGCGCGGACGAGGACGCCTCGGGCGGGTTCGCGGGCGGCGGCTGGGGCGCGCCCTACTGGGCCGAGGTGATGCCCCAGGTCTACGCCGAGGCGATGTCTGCGCCCTACGACCTGCTCTTCGGGCGCAAGACCTACGACATCTTCGCGTCGCACTGGCCGCACGTCGACGCGGACGCGGATCCGGTCGCGGCGCGGCTCAACGGCGCGCACAAGTACGTGGTCACGCGCTCGGACGAGACGCCCGTGCCCTGGGGTCCGGCGACGCGGACCACGGGCGACATCGTCCGAGAGATCGAACGGCTCAAGCGCAGCGACGGTCCGTTGCTCCAGGTGCACGGCAGCGCCGAGTTGATCCAGACGCTGCTGCGTCACGAGCTGATCGACGAGTTCCGGCTGTGGACGTTTCCGGTCGTGGTCGGCGGTGGCAAGCTGCTGTTCGGCGAGGGCGCGGCGCCCGCCAATCTCACAATGGTGCGGTCGGAGGAGACGGGGAATGGGGTGGTGATGTCGGTGTATCGGCGCTGAGCGGGCGCCCCCCTCTGCCGCAGCCTGCCCCTGCGTAGGCAGGGGGCATCTCCCCCCGCGGAGCGGGGGGAGAGGGGAACCCGAGCGGGTCCATGTGTTGAGCGGGGGGGAGAGGGGTCAGCTGGTGTGGTCGAGGATGGCGGCGATGACTTCGTCCCAGATGGGGCGGGGGAGTTCGTGGCCGACGCCGTCCATGGTCAGCAGTTTCGCGCCGGGGATGGCGGCGTGCAGGGCCTGGCCGTGGTCGTAGGGCAGGATCGGGTCGTCGTTGCCGTGGATCACGAGGGTCGGCACGTCGAGGTCCTTGAGCCGGTGATCCCAGGGCTCGGACTGGGCGATGGCCGGTCCGTGGTTGAAGCTGCTGGCGTAGCTGATCGAGCGGTCGAAGTCGGCGGCGAAGAAGTCCTCGCCCAGAGAACCGTCGTCGGGATACTTCGATCCGGCCAGGGCGCGGAACATCTGGACCTGCACGGCGATCACAGAGTCGCGGTCGGTCCAGTCGACGCCGGCCATCGCGCCGATCGCTTCGAGGATTTTCGGTGCAGGCGGCGACAGTGATTGTCCATGCGCTCCGGACTCGAACGCGTCGGCCGCTTCGAGCGTTGCGCCGGGATTGGGGGTGGACATGATCGGAGTCAGGGTGAGCACGCGCTCGGGGTGATTGAGTCCGATCAACTGGGTGATCATGCCGCCCATCGATGCGCCGGCGATGTGCGCCCGGTCGATCCCGTAGGCGTCGAGCACGGCGACGCCGTCGGCGGCCATGTCGGCGAGCGTGTAGTTGGGTTCGCCCGGCGGACATGAGGTCGTGCGACCGGTGTCGCGGTTGTCATAGCGGATGACGAAGCGTCCGCCGTCGGCGAGCCGCTGGCAGAGGTCTACTTCCCACATGAGCATGGACGAGCCGGCGCCCATGACCAGCAGGATGCAGGGATCGGCGGGATCGCCGAAGGCGTCGCTGCAGATCTCGATCCCGTTTCCTTCGATGATTCGTTCGGGGTGCTGAGTAGCCATGTCGCTGCCTCCGTAAGGTCCTGGTCCTACTGCAACGCGCCCGACGCTACCAGCTCGACGATGCGATCGTCGGAGTAGCTGAGCAGGTCGCGGAGGACGGTGTCGTTGTCGGCGCCCATGGTGGGTGCGACGGTCGGCGGGCCGGCGGGAGTGCGGCTGAACACGATCCTCGCACCCTCGACAACCGATTTGCCCTGGGTCGGATGGGCGAGTTCAACGAAGTGGTTGCGGTGTTGGAGTTGCGGGTCGGCGAAGCAGGCGGCGGAGTCCTGCACGGCGTGCGCGGGCACGCCGACGGCGATCAGGGCCGACATCGCGTCCTCGTTCGAGCGGGATGCGGTCCAGTCCTCCAGTGACTCGCCGTTGAGCACCGACTCCAGCGCCGCGCGATCGGCGTCGTCGCGGCAGGCGATTGCGACCCAACGGTCCTCGCCTGCAGAGGGGAAGACGCCGTGCAGTGACATGTCGGAGTCGTTGTTGCCGTCGGCCAGCCACTTCTCGCCGGTCAGTCGGTACTGGAGGAAAGCCGGAGTGAGGAAGTGGATGGCGGCTTCCATCTGTGAGATGTCGATGTACTGTCCGCGGCCGGTACGGTCGCGTTCGTGCAGGGCGGCGAGCAAGGCGGCGGAAGCGAAGCGCGGGGCGACGTAGTCGGTGTATGCGCCGAATGGTCCGGCGGGCGAGCGGTCGGGCCAGCCGCAGAGCGGGGTGAAGCCGGCGAAGGCGGCGGCAAGATTGCCGAATCCGGCGAACTCGGCAAGCGGGCCGTCCTGTCCCATCAGGCAGGAGGACATCATGATCGCGCGCGGGTTGACCTCGTGGATCGTCTCCCAGGTCAGATCCCAGCCGCGCATCGCGCGAGGGGTGAAGGATTCGGTGACGACGTCGGCCCAGCGGACGAGGTCGAGGATCAGTTCGCGTCCCTCAGGATTGGCCGGGTCGACCGTGATCATGCGCTTGCCCGCGTTCATGTTGTGGAACATCGACGAGCCCTCGGGCTGCGTCGCTTCGTCGTCGATGAACGGTTGCAGCGTCCGGGCAGTGTCGATCCGGGTGCTGGACTCGACTCGCACGGTGCTAACTCCGAAGTCGCAGAGCGCTCGGGTGCCGGCCGGTCCGGCCATGACCCACATCAGGTCGAGCATCTTGAGGTCGGACAGCGGCGGGTCAGTGGGCGCGTCACCGTCGGATCCGTGCAGGCTGGCTGCAGTGCGACTTTCGGCGAGCACTTCGTCGGTGTGTTCGCCCAGCATCGGCGCGGGGCGAACGTACTCAATCGGCGTCTCCGAGAGGCGAGCGAACGGTCCCGGGAACTTGACCGCCGCGCCGCCGCGCTCGACCTCTCGCCAGTAGGAGCGGACGGCGAGGTGCTCGTTGGCGTCGAGGTCGTCCATCGTCGAGACGGGGACGAGCAGCAGGCGCCGCTCTTGCGCGACCTGGAAGAGTTCGGCCTTGGTCTTGTCGGCGCAGAGCGCGCCGACCACGTCGCAGCAGCGCAGGTACTCCGAGATCGGCTCCTGCCCGGAGAGGATCAGGTTGGTGTAGTTGAGCCAGTCTTTGTCGCGGGTCTCCTGGTCGCA
>JAPPBK010000021.1 GCA_026705105.1 Chloroflexota bacterium
CGATCGATATCCCCTTCGTCTGGGGCACCGGCGATCAGATGCGCGACTTCATCGGCGACGACCCGCAGACCGACCAGCTCTCGGGCTTCGTCATGGACTCCTGGATCAGCTTCGCCCGCCACGGCAATCCCAGCACCCAGGCGCTGCCGGGTTGGCCGGAGTACCGCTCGGACCAGCGCTACACGATGGTCCTCGGCCCGGACGTGAAGACGGTCCGCGAGGACCGCGAAGTCGAGCGCGAGATCTGGACGTCGGATCTGCTCGAATAGGAGCGAGTCATGGCCTCGGACATCAGCACCGTCGACACCCGCAGAGGAAGCCTGAGAGGCCGGATCGAAGGCGGCCTGCACGTCTTCCGCGGCGTGCCCTACGCCCAGCCGCCCGTCGGCGATCTGCGCTGGCGTCGGCCGCGGGCGATGGAACCATGGGACGGCGTTCGCGACGCGCTCGAGTTCGGCCCAATCTCAGTTCAGCCGCCGCGACCGGCCGCCGGTCCATTCGCCGGAATCATGGGTCACAGCCAGGAGCTGATGTCGGAAGACTGCCTCTACCTCAACATCTGGACGCCGGGCCTGGACAACGCGCGCCGTCCGGTGATGGTTTGGATCCACGGCGGCGGCCTCTCCAGCGGTTCCGGGTCCTCACCGGCCTACGACGGATCGCATTTGGCCGCGCGCGGAGACGCGGTGGTCGTCACGATCAACTACCGCCTGGGCGCGCTCGGCTTCTTGCCGGACCCCGTGCTCGCGACGGACAGCGAGACCGAAGGCAACTTCGGCTTCCACGACATGATCGCGGCGCTGAAGTGGGTGCGAGATGAGATCGCGGCCTTCGGCGGCAACCCGTCCAACGTAACCATTTTCGGCGAGTCGGCCGGCGGCATTGCGGTCGGCATCTTGCTCGCGTCGCCTCGCGCGGAAGGGCTGTTCCAGCGCGCGATCATGCAGAGCGGCGCAGCCGACCGTATCCACACGCGCGAGTCCGTCGCCGAGATGCTTCCTTACTACTACCGCGAATTGGGGATCGATCACCCGTCCGCCGACGAGCTGCGTCGGCTCTCCGTGGATGACGTCCTCAGTGCCCAGAGCGCGTTGTCAGCCGCCGATCCGGCGCTCAACCCTGCCGCCGGCCTGC
Organism: Chloroflexota bacterium; assembly: GCA_026705105.1. GTDB lineage: Bacteria > Chloroflexota > Dehalococcoidia > Bin125 > Bin125 > Bin125. The sequence continues at coordinate 1,135 of JAPPBK010000021.1, forward strand.
ATGGCGTCTTCAATGCCGTGATCGAGGATGAGTTCCTCGACGCCGTCCCGATTGACGCGGTGCGAGAGGGGCGCGGCTCAGGAGTCGACCTGCTCGCCGGCACGATGCGCAACGAGTTCACCCTGCTCTCGGCGATGGCCGGATTGCACGATCTGAACGAAGAGCGCGCCCTCGAGTTGTTGTCGCCGCTGGTCGGCGGCAGCGAACGCGCCGGGGAGTGCTACGAGACCTACCTCGCGCTGCGTACTGAGCGCGGCGAGCCGGCGGATCCGCTCGGTGTCTACAACGCGGTCATGACCGACCGTCAGTACCGCGGATCGACTCGCCGCTTGCTCGACGCTCGCGAGACGGCATCGGGCGGCACCTACGCCTACCTGGTCGAGCAGCAATCTCCGATGTTCGAGGGCCGGCTCGGCTCGCCGCACGCGCTCGACGTGCCACTGATCTGGGGTACCAACGAGCTGATGCGCGACTTCGTCGGCGGCGACCCGCAGGTTGACCAGCTCAGCCGATTCATGATGGATGCCTGGCTCAACTTCGCCCGGAGCGGCAACCCGGGAACCACCGCACTGCCAGGCTGGCCGCAGTACCGAAGCGACCAGCCCTATACGATGGTCTTCGGCCCCGACGTGAGGACGACGACCGAAGATCGGGAGGAAGAACTGGCCCTCTGGCGGTGAACGCGGGGACCGGCGCCTCATCGTCGAGCTGCAACACTCTCAACTTCAACGAAAGACGAGTCAATGATCCCGCCCAACGAGACGTTCGATGGCACCTTCCCCTTCGCGCCGCACTTCAGCGACGCTCCCGGGTTCCGCATGCACTATGTCGATGAGGGTGAGGGCGAACCCGTCGTCATGTTGCACGGTGAGCCAACCTGGGGGTACCTGTACCGTAGGTTCATCCCGTCCATAGCCGAGGCGAACCGTGTCATCGTGCCCGACCACATGGGGTTCGGCAAGAGCGAGACGCCGCAGGATCGTGAATACACGCTGCGGACCCACGTCGAGAATCTGTCGTCGCTGATTGACGAACTTGACCTCCACGACATCACATTGGTCATGCAGGACTGGGGCGGCCCGATGGGCTCGCAGTACGCGGTGCGGAACCTCAGCCGCGTCAAACGGCTGTGTGTCTTGAACACAGTCATTCCCGGCGCGCAACGGGTGCCGCCAAATGCGCCTGTGACGCCGTGGTTCCAGTGGATCGGCAAGCATCACGATGCCGGCACGCTGCATGAGACGCTGGGTCATCTGGGCAGCAATGTCCTCAGCGTGATGAAGATCATCGGGTTCGAGAACTCGGCCACCGTTGATGACGCCTGGATACGCGCCTACTCGGCGCCGTTCCCGGACAAGAAGTCATGCATCGGCGCGATTGAGTTCCCCCTCGACGCGTACCTGGGTCGGATGCGCGAATACGTACTCGAGCAAGTTGGCCTGGTGCAGGAGCTGGCCTCGATGCCGGCCATGATGGTTGAAGGCATGCGAGACCATGCCATCAACCCTGATGTTGCAATTGGCAGTTTCCGCGCACTGTATCCCGATGCGCCGATCACGATCTTGCCCGACGCCGGACACTTCTGTCAGGAGGATGCCCCGGAGATCATCGTGCCGCTGATCCGACAGTTTCTTCGACTGACTTGATTGGGCTATACTTCGCACGCATGTGCAGAGGAAACACGCGATGACGAGGCAGCGCTCGACCTCGGTACCGCTGATCGGGAGGAAGAGCTGGCGCTCTGGGCCTGAACTGTTGTCCTTAGGCCTTCGCCAAGAGCCTCACCCAGAGATTGAGGGAGGCTTTGGCGCCTCCCAAGCTGAAGTCGAGCAAGGAGAGAAGCTCAAGCAGACTCGATCTTGCGACGCAAACAGCTAGAGCTTCGTCAGGAGGTGGTCGGCGATTTTGACCGCGATCGGTGCCCCCTTCGGGTTTCCGGCAGCAAACATGAACTCGTACATAGGAGAGTTCTTGCTGTTACGCAGCGTTCTCGGCTCTGGCGTAACCTGCGCGAAGACAGTCTCTAGCTTGGACAGATAGAGATTCACGATGGCTGCAACCCCAGGATCGGTCGCAACTCTGTCTAAGTCCGGAAAGTGCTCTGGAAACATGGGAAGCTGAGCTGGTTCGTGCTGGAGCTCTTGCCAGGACTCGTCCCCAAAGACGCCGGTCAGCCGGTCTTCATTTCCCTGCGACCGCACTTCACCCTGAATCGGCAAGAGTCGACGAACGGTAGACACCGGAAAGAG
>JAPPBK010000172.1 GCA_026705105.1 Chloroflexota bacterium
TGATCCGCGTGATCGACTCGACCGACAATCCCGACATTCCGGTCGCGCTCGGACCCGAATACGTCGGGCGCTCGATGCTGGTCAAGAAGTGTGAGCCGGTCAAGCTGGAGGCGATCGTGCGCGGCTACCTGGCCGGCTCGGGCTGGGCCGAGTACCAGCGCGACGGCACGGTTTGCGGAATCCCGCTGCCTCCCGGACTGACCGAGTCGGAGCCGCTGCCCAACCCGATTTTCACGCCCTCGACCAAGGGAGAGGTGGGCGAGCACGACGAGAACATCACCTACGAGCAGGCCATCGGAATCGTCGGCCAGGATGTGGCCAACACGGTCAAGGTGCGGTCGATGGCGCTCTACACCTACGGCCTCTCGCGGGCGCAGGAGGCGGGATTTTTCCTCGCCGACACCAAGTTCGAGTTCGGCGCGACTCAGAACGAGCAGGGTGAGGACGAGATCATCCTGATCGACGAGGCGCTGACCCCCGACTCGTCGCGGTTCTGGGACGCCGGGATCTACAAGCCGGGTCAGTCGCAACCGTCGTACGACAAACAACCACTGCGCGACTGGCTGACCTCGACCGGCTGGGACAAGGAGCCGCCTGGACCACCGCTGCCGGACGATGTGGTCGAGGACATCCGCGGCCGCTACCGCACCGCCTTCGAGCGCGTCACCGGCCGCGAACTGATCACGGCCGGCTGACCGAGACTCCGACAATGCAGTACAAGGCCGAGATACACGTCACGCTGAAGCGAACGGTCAACGATCCCCAAGGTCTGGCGATCCGCGGCGGCCTGCATTCGCTCGGTTACGACGGCGTCGAGACGGTCCGAGCCGGCAAGTTCATCGAGGTCTGGCTCGCGGCGGAGTCAGCCGAGGAGGCGCAGCGGCTGGCCGACGAGATGTCGGACCAGTTACTGGCGAATCCGGTGATCGAGGACTACACCGTCGTCGTGACTCCCCGCTCCCCCTCGCAGGGGGAGCTGCCGAAGGCTGAGGGGGTCCCTCGTCCGTGAACTTACGAGCTGAGCGTGCCCTTGGTGCTCGGCGCGCCGGACTCTTCGACGACGCGCACTGCGTCGCGGAGACAGCGGGCGAGCGCCTTGAACGTGGCCTCGATGATGTGATGCTCGTTCTCGCCTGCTAGCTGCCGCACATGTAGCGCGAGTCGACCCTCGTGAGCGATGGTCTCGAGGATGTGCCTGGCCATTGATGACGGCAACTCGCCGATCATCGGGGCAGGAAAGTCGAGGTCGATCGCCGCGTAGGGCCTGCCGCTGAGGTCGAGCGCGACCTGGATCAGCGACTCGTCCAGCGGCACGGTGCGGTCGGCGAAGCGGGCGATGCCGGCGCGATCGCCGAGCGCGTCGTCCAGCGCGTGGCCGACGGCGATGGCCACGTCCTCGGAGGTGTGATGCGCGTCGACGTGCAGATCACCGCTGGCCTGGACGGTCAGATCGAACCCGCTGTGTCGGGCGAGCTGGTGCAGCATGTGATCGAGCATGCCGACGCCGGTCTCAACTGAGGCGTTGCCGGCCCCGTCCAGTTCGAGTTCCACTCGGATCGAGGTCTCGCCGGTGTCGCGAGTGACGATTGCGCTGCGCATGCGCTCACTGTGTCGCAGAAGGCGAGCGATGTCCAGTGCCGTCTTACACTGAGCTGAAGCGCAGTCCGCACACAGCGGAGCAGGGCGCGCAGGCAGGAAACCTATGGAACGCGCAGACCTGATTGAGCAGCTCAATGTGGATTTGGCAGCCGAACTGGCGGCCGTGGTGACATACATCACCTATGCCGCCCGCGTCGACGGTCCGCAACGGCCTCAGCTCTCGCAGTTCTTCACGGCCGAAGTGAGCGGGGAACAGGTCCACGCGACCTACCTGGCCAACAAGATTGTCTCGCTCGGCGGAGAGCCAACCACCGTGCCGTCGCCGGTGCCGCTGCCCGAGGGTAATCGGGCGATGCTCGAGGCGGTGCTGAACATGGAACGCCAGGCGGTCGAGCGTTACACCCAGCGCCTGAGCGACGCAGAAGAGTTCGGCGATATCGCGCTCAAGGTCACGCTGGAAGACTTCATCAGGGACGAAACCAGCCACGTCGAAGAGACCGAGGCCATCCTCCGCCACTGGGACCTGTGATCGTCTCTCCCCTCGCAGGGTGAGAGGCGACCTCTCACATCTCCCCCCGCCTCAGCGGGGGGAGATGCCGAAGGCAGAGGGGGGGCTCTACGCCGGCTGCTCCGTCGTCCGCTCCTCGATTGCGTATAGCTCGTCCATTCCCGCCATCTGCTGCACCTCGCGATACAGCGACATCAACTCGTCGACGTCGCGGCCCGATGATCCGTCTGCGGCAATGCTGCGGTAGGCGTCGCGCATTGCTCCGTAGGCCGCCACCTGGCCGGTGAAGGGATCAATCAGGACGTTGAAGCCGTGTTGGGCGAGCATCGCGCGGTCGAGGCGGTCGGCCGGCGCCATCAGCGAGAGCGGGCCGCCGAGGACTCGACCGGCTTCCGCGATCCGGCCGCGATCGTTGGTGAAGAGCATGAGCACGTCGGCGCCCGCCTCGCGATAGGCGGCGCAGCGCTCCAGGGCGCGCTCGAACGATTCGTTACGCACCGCGCCGGTGCGGGCGATGACGATGAAGTCGTCGTCGCGGCGGGCGTCGACCGCCTCTCGCACCTTGTCGACCATCGTCTCCAGTGGGACCAGGTGCTCGACGCCCTTGTGGTGATGAGCCCGCTTGGGCGCTACCTGGTCCTCAATCTCGATCGCCGCCGCTCCCGCCGCCTCGATCTCGCGCACTGCCCGCGTGGTGTGCAGCGCGTCGCCGAAGCCGACGCCGCCGTCGACGATCAGCGGGATGTCGGAGCGCGCCGTGATCTGCCGCGTCAAGCCGGCAACTTCGGTGATCGTCAGCAGGGCCTCGGAGACGGAGAGCTGGAATCCGAATCCGCCGCCGGAAAGGTAGGCGGCCTCGAATCCCAGCGAATCAACCAGCCGCGCCGAGAGCGGGTCGAGTGCGACGGGCGCGAGGATGGGCTGTCCGGAGCGGACGAGGTTGGCGAAGGCGGCGCGATTGGTCATCCGGGACCTCACATCTGGCCAGCATTGAGTCGAGCGATGACATGCTTCACATCGTCAACAGAGCGAACAACCTCGACAGTGGCTCCTGTTTGTCTCATGTGTTCATGCCACCTCTCTTGCTGTGGCTGGACTCGACCTGTCGATGCTTTGACTTCGAAGAACAAGGAATCGCCATGCAGAGTCGCTTGCAGATCTGGATACCCGCTCAGACCAATTCTCGAGGTATCCCACCACTCAAGTCCGTCGACAGCCGACAGATACACATGGAAGTCGTCCTGCAACTCTCGTTCGTCATCACTTTGAA
>JAPPBK010000277.1 GCA_026705105.1 Chloroflexota bacterium
AGTACTCGGAGGACGAGTTGACCGTAGAGGACCTGGAGTTCTGCGATGTACCTAGGAACGAGATCCCGCTTCCGACGGACCCCGAAGTAGCGATGCGATAGTGCACAAACTCGATAGCGTTTCGAGTGAGAGATACATTCAGCGGGACTGGCGGTGACGTGTGTGCTTAACATCGCAGGGATTTGGCTTCGGCTCGTCGCTTGTCTTCCGGTACTCTCCGAACAAACTCGGAGTGTCAGTATTGCTGTGTGCCGTCTGTGTGTGGGCAAGTAGGAAAGCAAGTCTTACCGCCGCTTGCCTGTGATGAAGCTAACGTACACAGGCAAATGGTCGCCCCTAGAAAGCCAAAGGACTTGTTAGATATGTTCAGTTGATCACTGGGCAAGGCGTTCAACTACACTGCTTCCGTCATTCCAGGCTTTGCCTGGAATCTCGTTCCCTCTGCTGCCAGAATTGGTCAGAGGAAACTCCCACCGTCGCGGGAATGACGGTATCTCTGACTTACAACCACACCGCCTCATCCGACCCTGGCTTCACCGTACGGCCCCACTTTGGGGTGATGTCGCTGAACTGGATGGGAAAGCTGAGCCGGGTGAGGGTTCCGTAGTCGGAGTCGACATCTTCGCTGTACTCTTCGGCCAGACGCCAGCCCTCGTCGGAGTCGGCATCCTCTATCTGGTAGGGCGTGCCCAGTCTGAGGAACCAGGCGGCCGTCTGGCCGAGGGCGACCCTGACGTGCCAGCTTCCTCCCTCGACAGCGCGGCGGCGCAGTGCTTCGAGCGCTCCGTAGGCGCCCCAGTAGCCGGTGCCGTAGTCGTTGAGGGCGATCGCCGGGCCGCCGCCCATCATGCTGGATGGGTCCTTCTGCTGGACATGGTGAATGCCCGAGGCGGCCTGGACGTTGCCGTCAAAGCCTCGCCGCTCCTGCCAGGGTCCGAACTGTCCGTAGGCGTTCTCGGAGATGTAGATGATCCCGGGTCGGCGCTCAGCCAGCGCCTCGGGGCTGAGGCCGCGGCGGGCCAGCGACTTGGCGCGGTAGGACTGGCTGAAGATGTCGGCATCCTCCAGCAGATTCCAGAGGGTTTCGCGTCCGTCTTTGGTGTCGAAATCGACGTGGGCGCGACGCTTGCCGTGCCCGGTGTCGGCCTGCGCAGCCTGCAGGTCGGCGACGTCGGGCGCGCCGATGTGCAGCACGTCCGCGCCGAGCGCCGCGAGCGTGCGTGAGATGGTCGGTCCGGCCAGTACCTTCGTGTTATCGATCACCCGGACGCCGTTGAGCGGCAGTTCGCCGCCCGGGATTGGTATTGGAGGCGCATCACCGATCCGCTCGATGATCACCGCCGGCGAGTCGGCCAGCAGCTTGCCTTGCGGGTGCGCGTTCCACTCCTGCGGCGTCCTGACGACGACGCCGGGAAGCTGCGCCGCGGACAATCGAGCTTCCATCTCGTCGGCATCGTGCGACGCGACAAACTCAACCGTGTTGTCGTACGTGCAGCCGAGCGCGTCCAGGGTCCGTTCGGCGATGTGCGGGAATCCGCTCATCAGATAGAGCAGCCGACCGTCGCGGGTCGGGTAGATACCCTGTCCAGGCGCCACGGAGTCGGGCATCGATTCCAATGCGTTTCGACCGTTGACTTTCAGCACCCACATCGAAGAGATGCCGACGGCGGCCTGTCCCAGGTTGATTTCCGCCGACTGCCGCGAGCCGGTCTGTTGACAGCGGATGTCGTCGACGACGCCGGCAATGTTGCCCAGGATCGACGCGGTGCCGGCCGCCAGGCGCAGCGGCGAGGGGTAGATCGGATCGCCCCCGCCGACGTAGCGCACGTCAGACGTAGTCGGCTCGACGCCGGCGGCTCGGGTGATGGCTTCGAAGTCGGATCGTTGCATGGCGGTTCTCGGCGCGGTGCATTGAAGGGCGTGGTGCACGCAGGCTAGCGAGACCGCTCATCGGCGTCGCCCCAAGCCCGCGACCGTGCCCCCCTCTGCCTTCGGCATCTCCCCCCGCGGAGCGGGGGGAGAGGGGAAAGGGGATCCTGTGGTTATACACCTCCGTTCTATCCTGTCGTTCCGCTCACCACGTAGGAGGAGCGTGCGATGGCTGACCTGGTAGGCGGCGAGTCGCGGGACACGCTGTGGCGGCTCGCCACCGAGTGCGGCATGAGCCGGCGGCGGTTTCTCTCGCTGATGGTTGCTGGCGGGGCGGCGGCCGTCCTGGCGGCCTGCCGCGATGACGTACCTGATTGGCCGACCGCTGGACAACGCGCTCGCGGAGCGGTGGCGCCGCTCGTATTCAAGGACACATCCCCGTTCTTCGATCACGGTCGTGCCGGCCTGGAGACTCGGGCGGAACTGCTGGACGAGTGGCTGACGCCGAGGGAGCTGTTCTTCGTACGCAACAACTCGCGCAGCGTCGATGTTGCCGCCGAGGACTGGTCGCTCAGCATCGAGGGCGCTGTCGACAGACCGACCGAGCTCACACTTGACGACTTGTTCTCGCTGCCGACCCGGACGCTCGTCTCGTACGTCGAGTGCGCCGGCAATCAGCGGGCCATGTTCGACCTGATCCAGGGACGACCCGCGGAGGGCACGCAGTGGGGTCGCGGCGCGGTGAGCAACGCCGAGTGGCAAGGCGTGGCGCTGGCCGATGTCCTTGCGCTGGCCGGCTTCTCAGCATCAACGGCGGGGGTTCTGCTGATTGGCCTCGATACGGGGTCGCCGGAGCGTGGATTCCGCCGCTTCCTGTCCGTCGAACAGGCGCTGCATCCCGACACTCTGCTCGCCTACGCGATGAACGGCGCCCCGCTGCCGCCCGATCACGGGTATCCGCTGCGGGCGATCGTTCCGGGCTGGATCGGCGCGTCGCAAATCAAGTGGCTGAGCCGGCTCGTGGTCTCGGAGACGCCGCTGTGGACGCGGAACAACACGACGTCATACGTGATGCTCGGGGAGGACTACGACCCGGAGGGCGAGGCAGAGGGAACGGTGGTCACGCGGCAGTCGATCAAGAGCGCGCTGGCGCTGCCCTGGCCGGCGAGGCTGAATCGCGGCGAACATCGTCTGCACGGCTTCGCGCACTCCCCGCACGGGTCGATCGCGCAGGTGCAGTGGAGTGACGACGGCGCACAGTCGTGGCGGGACGCGCAGCTCGGCCAGCAGCGGGACTACTCCTGGGCGCGGTTCGATTTCGACTGGTCGGCGACGCCGGGTGAGCACACGATCACGACTCGGGCGACGGATATCGAAGGCAATACCCAGCCCGATCAGGTTCCATTCAACAGCAAGGGCTATCTGTTCAATCAGCCGCTGCCGCACCCGATCACCGTTGGTTAGTCTCAATCTCCCCCCGCTCACGCGGGGGGAGA
>JAPPBK010000292.1 GCA_026705105.1 Chloroflexota bacterium
ATGAACGACGCCGAGCGCCGCATCCGCGCCTACGAGGAGATGGGCATCCACCGCAGCGGCCGCGAGGCCGACAGTACGACGACGTGGTGGATGATGGAGGAACTGCGCCAGGTCGGCGTCGACGCCGACTGGCAGACCTGGCGCTTCCCGCGCGTCGAGATACACGACGCCTCGATCCGCTTCGGCGGCTGGGACATCCCCGCCGTACCGACCTACGACTGCGCCTTCACCGACCATCGCGGAGTCTCGGGTGTCCTGCGCCGGGACAACGGCCCCGGCATCGTGGTCTGGGAGTTCGCGCACGACGATCAGGATCGCATGGCGCCCGGCATGTACACCGCCTTCGAACTCGCCCGCCAGGACGGCGCAGAGGGGATCATCCTGGTCATGGGCGACCCCGACGGCGAGATCGTGCTGCGCAACGCCGAGCGCCCGCTCGACCCGATTGAGCTGCCCGTTCTGCAGGTCGCGCCGAGCCACGCCAGCCCGTTGCTCGACGCCGTCGGTTCCGAGATCACGATGATCGTCGACGGCGGACGGGTGGATGCGCCGGCCGACAATGTCGTCGCCGGAATTCCCGGCACGGATCCCGAGGCCGCGCCGGTCGTGTTGATGACGCCCAAGTCGGGCTGGTTTACCTGCGCCGCCGAGCGCGGCGGCGGGATCGCCGTCTGGATGGAAGTCGCCGGCCGCATCGCCGCCGATCCCGGACGGCGGACGCTCAACCTTGTCGCCTCGAGCGGCCACGAGCTGCATCACCTTGGCCTCGATCACTACATCTCAGAGCTCGGCGACGACGCCCGCAATGTCCACGCCTGGATGCACCTCGGCGCGTCGATCGGGTCGAGGAACGGACAGGCCCGCTTCGCCGCCTCGGACGACGAACTGTTCGAGGTCGCGCGCCGGTCGCTGAGCGACCTCGGCATCGAGCGCGAGGCGTTCCCGGTCGGCAACGCCGGTTTCGGCGAGGCGCGCAACATCGGCGAGATCGGCGGCCGCTTCGTCTCGTTCCTCGGCGGACATCCCTACTTCCACAGCCCGCAGGACAGCTACGACCGCTGCATCGATCCGCAGTCGCTGGCCAAACACACCGACGCCGCCGAGCGGATCGTCCGCTACATGCTGCAGTAGTCAGACGATCCCGGACCGCCGCATCCGCGCCAGCTCCGCCGCTTCGACCCCAACTTCTGACAGGACCTGCGCCGTGTGCTCTCCGAGCGTTGGCGCACGATGTCGGATCGCCCAGGGACTCTCGCTGAGCTTGTAGGGCGCGCCCGGCAGGCGGATCGGCTCATCGAACTCGGGATGCTCGACCTCCGCCCAGAATCCGCGCGCCTGGAGATGGTCCGACTCCGCGACCTCGCCGATCGTGTGGACGGGTTGGAACGAAATGTGGTTCTCGCCGAACAGCTCCATCAATTCGGCCTTGGTCCGTTCCGCCATCCAGGGATGCCAGAAGGCGTCGAGCGCCTCAGTGTGCTGGAATGCGAGCCAACGGTTCTGCAGGCGCTCGTCGTGTTGCCAGTCGGGGTCGCCCATCAGCTCCATGAAGCGGTTCCACTGGCTGTCGACCATCGTGATGACTTCGTAGTAGCCGTCTTTGACCGGGGTCACCTGCCAGGGATAGAAGGCGTTCATGTGCGTCCCGGCGCGGCCCCGGGACTGGCCGGTGAAGACGAATGCGGCGACCCCGGCGCCAGCCATCACGTTGCTGATGATGTCGACAATGGACAGCCAGGCGTGCTGGCCGAGGCCGCTCTCGCGCGTCGCCCGGCGAGCCAAGAGCGCGGCAATCGCGGCATGGATGCCGCCCTGGTACTGCGGCGCGTCGTAGGGCAGCCCCAGCGGCGCGCGATCGGGATCGCCGATGCGGTAGGAAATCCCGCTGGCTAGCGACGCGATCAGCGACTCCGACTGCCAGCCCTCGCGTTGCGTGGCGATCCCGAAGACAGTGATCGATACCTGGTTGAGCTCGGGCGATTCTGCCGACAGGTCATCCCAGGTCAGGCCGAGCGTTCGTTGTTGGGCGATAGGCCGAGACGTGATCACGGTCCCGCTGCGACGCGCCAAATCGCGGTAGAGCCGCCGGCCGGCAGCCGACTCCAGGTCGAGCGTCAGGCTGCGTTTGTTCGTGTCCAGGAACTGGTGCAGCCCGCTGTGCTCGCGGCCCGGGGCGTCCGAGGGAAAGGGCGGCTTGCGCCGCACCTCGTCGCCGCCGGGAGGTTCGACCTTGATCACCTCCGCGCCGAGATCGGCCAGCAACTTGCCCGCATACGAGGCAGCGATGCCGCCGCCGTCCTCGAGCACTATGAGTCCGTCCAGGGCAGCCTCAGCCATGCGGGTCAGGCTACCCTCTCCTTCGAGTGCTGGAGTTCTGGTCCCCTCTCCCTCTGGGAGAGGGCTAGTGCCTGCCCCCGCGAAGGCGGTGGGGTGAGGGCTCCCCGCTTTGTGATGGAGGACCTTATGGACAATCTGAGCGGCAAGGTGGCGTTGATCACCGGAGCCGGATCGGGCATCGGACGCGGCATCGCGCTGGCCTGCGCCGACGAAGGCATGCACGTGGTTCTCGCCGATGTCCAGGAAGGCACGGCGCAAGCGGTCGCCGCCGAAGCAGAAGCGCGCGAAGTGAGTGCGCTCGCCGTTGACCTCGACGTCGCCGACACGGTTGCCTATGAGTGGCTGGCCGAGCGCGTCTACGACGAGTTCGGCGAGCTCAACTTGCTGGTCAACAACGCCGGCGTGATGACCGCCGGCCCGGTCAGCGAGGGTACCCAGGCCGACTGGGACTGGACCTTCCGAGTCAACCTGTTCGGAGTGATCAACGGCGTCAACGCCTTCCTGCCGCGCATGCGCTCGCAGGACGGCGACGCGCACATCGTCAACACCGTCTCGATGGCCGGATTGCGGCTCAACGAGGTGATTCCGCTGGGCGTCTACAGCAGCAGCAAGCACGCGGCGCTGGCCTACACGGAGTCGCTGCGCGATGAGCTCGCGGCAGAGGGAATCGGCGTCTCGGCGCTCTGCCCGGGCGGCGTCGACACCCTGATCGGCATGGCCGAGCGCAACCGCCCCCGGGAGTTCGGCGGGCCCAGCGACGACCCGGCGCGCGGCTTCAGCCCGGGCATGATGTCGCAGCAGATGAACCCGGAAGACGTCGGCCGCGTGGTGATTCGCGGGGTCAAGGCGAACCGACGCCTGATCTTTTCGCATCCTGAGTTGCGGGACCAGGTAGAGCGCCGCTACCAGCGAATCATGGACGACTTCGACTTCTTCGCCAACGCCTAGTCCGTCATACCCGCGAATGAACCGTCATTCCCGCGAAGGCGGGAATCTCGCTCCTCACAAGACGAACCTGGAACA